>NZ_JAMPNZ010000007.1:0-43347 GCF_028479625.1 Providencia sp. PROV197 | reverse complement strand
GATAGCTTATTCCACCCGTTCTTGGTGCGTAATGATCAACCACTACCAAAACCAACAACGCCGATGCCTTCTCTTGATTTATTGGCAAGTCCACCAGAGCAAGAAGAGCCAGTGGATATGTTTAAATTAGAGCAAACGGCAAGGCTGATTGAAGCACGGTTAAATGATTACCGAGTGAAAGCGGAGGTTGTCGGTTTTTCTCCAGGGCCAGTTATCACCCGCTTTGAGCTTGATTTAGCGCCTGGTGTTAAAGCTGCGCGTATTTCGACACTATCCCGTGACCTTGCGCGTTCATTGTCAACGGTTGCTGTACGAGTTGTTGAAGTGATACCAGGGAAACCGTATGTTGGGCTTGAACTACCAAATGAAAAGCGCCAAACCGTTTATTTAAGTGAAGTATTAGATTGCGATGATTTTAGAAAAAATCCATCGCCACTGACGATTGTTCTTGGTAAAGATATTGAGGGTGATCCTGTTGTCGCGGATTTAGCTAAAATGCCACACTTATTAGTGGCGGGTACGACAGGTTCAGGTAAATCGGTTGGGGTCAATGCGATGATCCTCAGTATCTTGTATAAAGCGAAACCTGAAGATGTGCGCTTTATTATGATCGACCCAAAAATGTTGGAACTTTCTATTTATGAAGGTATTCCTCATTTATTGACAGAGGTTGTCACAGACATGAAAGACGCTGCGAATGCACTGCGTTGGTGTGTCAATGAGATGGAACGCCGTTATAAACTGATGTCTGCGCTGGGGGTTCGTAATTTAGCAGGTTACAACGAAAAAATTAAAGCTGCGGCGGATATGCAGCGTCCGATCCCTGATCCATTCTGGAAACCAGGGGACAGCATGGAAACGGAACATCCAATGCTGAAAAAAGAACCTTACATCGTCGTTATGGTGGATGAGTTCGCAGACTTGATGATGACTGCAGGGAAAAAAGTGGAAGAGCTGATCGCAAGGCTGGCTCAAAAAGCCCGTGCCGCAGGTATCCACTTGGTTCTCGCGACTCAGCGTCCTTCAGTTGATATCATTACTGGGTTAATTAAAGCCAACATTCCAACACGTATTGCCTTTACAGTATCGAGCAAAATTGACTCGCGTACCATCCTCGATCAAGGTGGTGCAGAGTCGTTATTGGGGATGGGTGATATGCTTTATTTACCACCTAACTCATCAATCCCAATGCGTGTACACGGTGCTTTTGTTCGTGACCAAGAAGTCCATGCAGTGGTAAATGATTGGAAAGCGCGTGGTAAGCCGCAATATATTGATAGCATCACAACGTGCAGTGATGATAGTGAAGGTGGTGGTTATGATGGTGGTGGTGAAGAACTTGACCCACTATTTGACCAAGCTGTTGAATTTGTTGTTGACAAACAACGTGTCTCCATTTCAGGTGTTCAACGTCAATTCCGTATTGGTTATAACCGTGCCGCGCGAATTGTTGAACAAATGGAGCTCCAAGGCATTGTCAGTGAACAGGGGCATAACGGAAACCGAGAAGTGCTTGCGCCGCCATCAATGGGGCATTAAAAGTGGGTAGCAAATTAATAATTTAAGGTGCTAATTGCGGGTTTAATTTGAGGGGTGTATAACGTCATCACGCCTCTTAAGGTAATCATACTAAGGTCTTTGTTCGATGAAAAAAATGATGTTGTTAGGTGCATTAGCCTTCAGTTTACATATCGGCCAAGTGCTGGCCGATGCGAGTCAAGACCTTCAGGCACGACTGAATAAGGTCAATAGTTTCCAAGCCAGTTTTTCACAAAAGGTCACTAGCCCTGAGGGCGATCTTGTTCAAGAAGGCGTCGGCGATTTATGGTTAGAGCGCCCTAACTTATTTAACTGGAACATGACTTCTCCCGACGAAAGCGTGTTAGTTTCTGATGGCAAGAATTTATGGTTTTATAACCCATTTGTTGAGCAAGTGACTGTGACGAACTTAGCGGATGCAACGCAGGATACCCCATTTTTATTGATCACGCGTAATGACCCGAAAGATTGGAAACAATACTCAATCATTCAGCAAGGTAATACTTTTGATCTTAAACCTAAGCAAACCAACGGCACGTTGAAAAAATTCTCAATTACGGTTTCCCCAGAAGGGACTATTGAGAAATTTTCTGCGGTTGAGCAAGATGGGCAAACCAGTGCTTATCAGCTAAAACAGCAAAAAAATGGCCGTGTTGATGCCAGTAAGTTTAAGTTTACAGTGCCGAAAGGCGTAACGTTAGACGATCAACGTTCAAGTGCTAAATAAGCCTTAAACTTGTTATTATCGTTAACCATTAGTATTTTCTGCTGGTGGTTAGCGAGTCAGTTATTTGCTTTTAAGCGGCAATAAAGAGGATATTGTGGGTAACCTGTCTCTCGATTTTTCGCAGAATGAATTTCAACCTTTAGCGGCGCGTATGCGGCCCGAAACCCTTGAGCAATACATTGGTCAACGGCATCTGCTGGCGGAAGGAAAACCATTGCCGCGAGCAATCAAGGCTGGGCATCTGCATTCTATGATTTTATGGGGGCCACCAGGAACAGGCAAAACGACACTGGCAGAAATTATCGGTCACTATGCTCAAGCGGATATTGAACGTATATCTGCGGTGACTTCAGGTATTAAAGAAATCCGTGAGTCCATCGAAAAAGCGCGCCAAAACCGCAGTGCTGGGCGTAGAACGATTCTGTTTGTGGATGAAGTTCATCGTTTTAATAAAAGTCAACAGGATGCCTTTTTACCGCATATTGAAGATGGCACGATCACCTTTATTGGTGCGACGACTGAAAACCCTTCATTTGAATTAAATTCAGCATTATTATCCCGTGCAAGAGTCTATTTGCTCAAGTCCTTAGAAGAGGACGATATTGAGCAAGTGTTATTACAAGCGCTAGCAGATGCGTCCCGTGGGCTTGGTGGGCAAAATATTGTGTTACCCGATAGTACACGCAAGATGATAGCTCAGCTCGTTAATGGGGATGCAAGGCGCTCGCTAAATTTACTTGAAATGATGGCGGATATGGCTGAAGCCGATAGCCAAGGCCAGCGAATTTTAACGGCAGAGTTACTCAAAGAAGTGAGTGGTGAACGTACCGCGCGGTTTGATAACAAAGGTGACCGTTTTTATGATCTGATCTCTGCATTGCATAAGTCAGTTCGTGGATCAGCACCAGATGCGGCATTGTATTGGTATGCAAGGATCATTACGGCAGGGGGCGACCCGCTGTATGTGGCTCGTCGTTTGTTAGCGATTGCTTCCGAAGATGTCGGGAATGCAGATCCCCGCGCGATGCAAGTGGCAGTTTCTGCTTGGGACTGCTTTACACGAGTCGGGCCAGCAGAAGGTGAACGTGCTATTGCTCAAGCAATTGTATATTTAGCCTGTGCTCCTAAAAGTAATGCGGTTTATACGGCATATAAGGCTGCAATTAAAGACGCACAAATGCAGCCTGATTATGATGTGCCTAATCACTTACGCAATGCACCAACAAAGCTCTTAAAAGAGATGGGAGCAGGCCAAGAATACCGTTATGCCCATGATGAGCCAAATGCCTACGCTGCGGGTGAGAATTATTTCCCTGAACCAATGCAAGCAAGCCGTTATTACTACCCAACAAAACGTGGCTTGGAAAGCAAGTTTGCTGAAAAATTAGACTGGTTAGCCCAACAGGATCAAATTAGTACCACAAAACGCTACCGCTAAACTGGGCAATGCGGTAAGGTTATATAGCGAAATACTTTACTTTATTGATGGTGCTAGAATGCATCATCAAAAGTATTATCTATTACTCACAATACTCACAGGATAAGCATGCTCGATCCCAATTTACTGCGTACGGAGCTAGACGCGGTTGCTGAAAAACTGGCTCGCAGGGGTTTTACCCTTGATGTGGAAAAGCTGCGTGAATTAGAAGAACGCCGCAAAGTTTTACAAGTTGAAACTGAAACCCTGCAAGCAGACCGTAACTCGCGATCGAAAACTATCGGTGCGGCTAAAGCTCGTGGTGAAGATATTGAGCCATTACGTCTGGAAGTTAACCAATTAGGCGAAAAATTGGATGCTGCGAAAGCAGAGTTAGACAAGCTGCAACAAGAAATCCGTGATATTGCTTTAAGTATCCCGAATATTCCAGATGACCAAGTACCAGATGGCAGAGATGACTCTGATAACGTCGAAGTTGCACGTTGGGGCGAGCCTCGCCAGTATGATTTTGACGTTCGCGATCACGTTAGCCTTGGTGAATTAACAGGGGGGTTAGATTTCCCTGCAGCGGTTAAGCTAACAGGTGCGCGTTTTGTTGTGATGAAAGGGCAAATTGCCCGCATGCACCGTGCGTTAGCACAGTTTATGTTGGATTTACATACTGAGCAACATGGCTATCAAGAACTGTATGTTCCGTATTTGGTTAACCATGATACGTTGTATGGTACAGGTCAATTGCCAAAATTTGGTGAGGACTTATTCCACACTAAACCACTGGAAGAAGAAGCAGATAGCAGCACTTATGCGTTGATCCCAACTGCTGAAGTACCTGTGACTAACTTGGTTCGTGATGAAATTTTAGATGAGGATAAACTTCCTCTGAAAATGACTGCTCACACACCATGCTTCCGTTCAGAAGCGGGCTCTTATGGCCGTGATACCCGTGGTCTTATCCGTATGCACCAGTTTGACAAAGTTGAGTTAGTGCAAATTGTTCATCCTGAAAAATCGATGGATGCACTGGAAGAATTAACAGGTCACGCTGAAAAAGTGCTGCAATTACTGAACCTACCTTACCGTAAAGTGATTTTATGTACTGGTGATATCGGTTTTGGTTCACGTAAAACTTACGATTTAGAAGTATGGTTGCCAGCGCAAAATACTTACCGTGAAATCTCTTCTTGTTCAAACATGTGGGATTTCCAAGCGCGTCGTATGCAAGCACGCTTCCGTGGTAAGAGCGATAAGAAAACTCAACTCGTTCATACATTGAATGGCTCAGGTTTAGCAGTGGGTCGTACATTGGTCGCAATTTTAGAAAACTACCAATTAGCAGATGGCCGTATTGAAGTGCCTGAAGTATTACGTCCATATATGAAAGGGCTAGAGTATATCGGTTAATTTCGGTTACGCCTTTTATAAATAAACCGCGGCTGGTAACAGTGGCGGTTTTTTTTATGACTCAGTTTCGCGATTTCTAATGAAAACCCCTCTCAGATTTTACCTGATCCCGCCTCAGTATTTTCCAAATAGCGCTCTTCGGCGAAGGTCGTTAGTCTAACGGTAAATTGAGTTTATTGGAGTCGAATAGGTGGAAATAGTCATTGGTGTTTTTCTATTGGCAGGGGTTATAAAAGGCGTGATCGGCTTAGGGCTACCAACGATTGCAATGGGATTATTAAGTACCGTAATGGAGCCCGCAGTGGCAGCTAGTTTGCTGATTATTCCTTCTTTGGTCACCAATATATGGCAATTATTGATTGGGCCACAGTTTATGGCGTTAGCGAAACGACTCAGTGGGTTTGTGATTGGGGTGTTGCTTGGAACATGGTTGAGTTTTTTACCTTCATTAACATCATCATCCACTTGGACATTACCTGCATTGGGTGTTGTACTGATTATCTATGGGGGATGGGGAATAATGGCTAAAAAAATGCCATCGTTCGAGAAACATGAAATATGGCTTTCCCCAACGATTGGTTACTTTACTGGGGTGATCACGGCAGCAACGGGGGTATTTGTTATCCCTGCGGTACCTTATTTGCAAACACTGAAATTAAATAAAGATGAACTTATTCAGGCGCTAGGGCTAGCGTTTACAGCATCAACAGTGGCACTGGCAATCAAATTATCCATAGACCACCAGCAAAATGATATTGATTGGGGGCTATCTTTCTTTGCCTTAATACCCGCTATTGTGGGGATGTATCTTGGACAATATTTTCGGCGGGTTATTAGTGAAAAGCTATTTCGGCGTTGTTTTTTTATCGGTTTAATTGGGCTGGGGATTTATATGGCAAAACAATGGGTGATCATGGTTGCCAGTTAATTAGAAAATCAATAAATTCATTGGTGTAATCAGGTAATAGGCTGAAGTCGCGTGCACAAATCACTAATTTTCGCTGCGCCCAATTCTCAGCCAGTTGCAATATTTGGGTGTCGGAGGGGCCATAGCGCAGTGCGGCTTGTCGCGGAATGATAGCAATACCAATACCTTGGTTAACCCCTTGCATTACAGCGTCTAAAGTAGGCATATGTACACGGTAATGAAGCCGTTGGCCTTGCTGTTTAGCATTATCATCAATATGGGTTTGTAACGGGTTATCTTCTGTTAAGCCAATAAACTCAGCACCAATAATGTCCGCAAATGAAACACGCTTTTGGTTAGCCCATAAGCTATCTTTATGAACAAATACCACTAATTCATCTGAGCTACATGGACGAGTATCAAGCCCTGCCAAGTCGACAGAATCAGCAATAATACCGACATCTGCAACTTTATTTTTAATTGAAGTTACAATATTCGCACTTGGCATGTCTTTTACTGAAACAGACATATTTGGTTGTTGGCGTAAATAAGCATGAAGACGAGACGGCAAAAATTCCATCTGTGCTGAAGTATTGCATAGGATATTGATATGCCCGCGTAAGCCACGGCTGTATTGCTGCATTTTATCTTGCATCAATTCAATTTGCTGTAAGATGATTTTTGCATGTTCAATAAATGCATAACCGGCATCGGATAATGCAACACCTTTCGCTGAGCGGGTAAATAGATTAACGCCTAATTCATTTTCTAAGCCGCGTATCCGTTCACTGGCGGATTGCAACGTAATATAGGTCAACTTTGCCCCATGAGTAATACTTCCTGCATTGGCGACATTTACGCACAGTTTTAAATCGGTAATATCAAAATGCACGGGTAGCACTCCAATTTATAAAGGGAAGTTATTCGTTTAATTCAAGGAATATAAGTGAATTAGAGGCTGATAGTAAAGAGGGAAAGCAAGTGCTTCCCCTCTAAAAATGATGACTTTAAATCATCATGTTTATTGGCTTATTTAACTTGTGAGAAAAACAGGCTACGGTAGCTGCTGTAATAGCAAACATACATAATTGGCATAGAAACTAATAAACCTAAGCCTAATGGGATCACAGAAATAATCATTAAGATAGACAGAACGATAAAGAATAGGATGCCTGGCAGGATATTTTTCTTAACTGCTTGTAGGCTAGCTGAAATTGCAGCACCAACAGTGAAATCGTGGTTCATAACCAAAGCAGGGGCAAACCAAGTTAATGCGGTACCCACTAAACCAGCGACAGCCATCACGATAATAGCAAAGAAGAATGAACCTGAGGACGCTAAAATAGCCGCATCAGATGGTGATCCGTATTGGTTGCTTTCCATTAATAAACCAAACATCGCAGAACCGCCAATGATGAAAGCGATGATCATACCGACTAAGTTTGCTGCAAAGTTAATGGCGCCAACCGCAAACAGTGCACCGAATTTGTTTTGGAAACCCGCAAACAGTAAACCGATTTCTGCTTGTCCAGTTTTACGCTGATTTTCACTGATAGCAATAATACCGCCAACAAAGATTGGAGTAATAAAGGTGATCAGTAAGTTTAAGAATGGGATCATGGAGATAATCAGAATCAATGCAAACAATACGATATTGATTAAGATCCACATACCCAATTTTTCTTTAACCAGAGACCATGATTGGCTGATCCAGTTAACACCTTCACCCGCATCAACAGCGCGAGGTTCAGCGTGAAAAACAAAAGTATCAACTTGAGTTTGAGCGTTAGTGTTAGGTGCAGGGTTGTTATCTGCACTGAAGTTTTCATTGTTCATGATAAAAAAGGAACCTATTTGTCGTAGTGAATTAGCAATAATTATTATAAAAAGTTTGTGAGTTTATATGCACTCTTTTACTTTATCGGCAGTAGTATGCAGATAAGTGAATACATTATAAAGCAGACTATTCTGGTAAGGTATTTTTGATTAACTTTTTCTTAATACAACATTTTTTAGGGTAATAAGGTCATTACTCATTTGATATTGAATTTATAGACTGTTTAGTTTGGTGTTTTTTGGTTAAATATAGGGTTATTTTAACTTTAACAAGGATGGTTTTTTATGAAAAATGGTTATTGTGTGGAATAAAATATAACTAATAACCATTATGAAGAATAAGGTAAGCGTCGGTAAGTTATTCAAAAATAGATATAGGGTATGCATCGAGTGGCTTGATTTCTTTTAATACAAACATACTTTGCATTTCTTTAATGCCTGGCAATCTGCGAATAACTGACATGGCAAAATCAGCGTAAGAATCTAAATCATGAGAAACCACTTGTAGTAAAAAGTCAGTATCACCACCAATGCTATAACAGGCGACAACGTTCTCAAGCTCGCTGACTTCCTGTTCAAATTTTTGCGCTTCTGCCTCGCTGTCACTATCAATAATCACACGTACAAACACCATAACACCAAGGCCAATTTTTTTGCGGTTTAGAATAGCGCGATAACCTTGAATAATATTATCTTCTTCAAGTTTTTTAACTCTCCGCCAGCAGGGTGAGGCGGACATGCCTACTTTTTCAGCCAGTTCATGGTTGGTGATCCGTGCATCCTCTTGCAGTAGTGAAAGAATTTTTGTTTCTGTCTTATCAATTGCCATAAATGAATATTCCTACCTATTATTGACCAAATAGAGAAAAAAATTACCGAATAATAAGCTTGCCATAGCTGAGTTAGAAAGCCTATTTCTTTCTTTAAATGCCATAATTATCGGGAAATTGAACACAATTAAAAACAGTAGGGGACATAAATGATATTTAATCCAGCTGAGCATCGCTGCGCTATCGTGGTTAATCAGGATTTATCTAACGGGCTTGCAATGAATGCCGCCAGTGTAATTGGTGTGAGCTTAGGAAATAAAGTAAACAATATGGTGGGGAAAGATTTAAACAGTGCAGATAATATTCATTATCCAGGGGTGATTTATGCCCCTTTACCGATTTTAAAATCACCAGAGCAGTATATTAAAGACATAGAAGAAGCTGCATTAAAAGAAAGTGAAATTTATATCATTCCTTTTAGTCTATTGGCGCAATCGTGTCGCACTTATGGTGAGTACCAGCAAAAGTTGTCAGAGCATGAATATAAAAATATTCAGTTAGCGGGTATTGGGCTGGTGGGAAATAAAAAGGCGGTGACTCAGCTTATTGGCCATTTGCCTTTATTTAAATAGGAATAATGGCAAATAAAGAAGAGGCTCAATGTTGAGCCTCAACTTATTTAGTACATGACTTTGTGCCCATAACTTTCAAGAATGCTTTTGACGCGTTCCATCACTTCTTTTGATGGTGGTTTAACTCCATCAAGCTTGTATTCTTCACCCATGGTTTCCCATTTGTGTTTACCAAGTTCATGGTAAGGTAATAATTCGATTTTTTCGATATTACCCATGTTTTTCGTAAATTCGCCGAGCAGATGTACTGAATGATCATCATCACTCCAGCCTGGTACAACAACATAACGCACCCACGTTTTTTGATTACGTTTAGCTAAATATTGTGCGAATTCTAACGTTCGGTGATTGGAGACACCGACTAACTTTTGGTGAATATCATCGTTGATTTGTTTTAAATCTAACATCACCAAGTCAGTGACATCCATCAGTTCATCAATAACAGGATCATAGCGACGAACAAAACCGTTAGTGTCCAAACAAGTATGGATATTCTCTTTCTTACAGGCACGGAACCAATCACGGACAAACTCTGCTTGTAAAATAGCCTCACCACCTGAAGCGGTGACACCGCCGCCCGTTGCATTCATAAAGTGACGATAGGTGACCGCCTCTTTCATTAATTCATCGACGGTGACAATGTTGCCGCCGTGGGTATCCCAAGTATCGCGGTTGTGGCAATACAAGCAGCGCATTAAGCAGCCTTGGAAAAAGACAATAAAACGAATGCCAGGGCCATCAACAGTGCCGCAAGATTCAAATGAATGAATACGGCCTAACGTTGCTGGCGATTCTGTTTTAGTGATATCGGTTGTTGTAATAATTTCGGCAGACATAGCAGGTACTCCAAAATATCCGTCATACTTCTAAGACTTTATGCATGAAATAGTGATTTGTAGTCTTTAACTGACAGTATAGATAAAAAGACCCCATAAAGCGGGGTCTTTAATTTACTTTATTTTAATGAGCTAATTATTACATTGAACTTGTAAAAGTACGAGTAATAACGTCTTGCTGTTGTTCTTTAGTCAGTGAGTTAAAACGCACTGCATAACCAGATACACGGATAGTCAGCTGCGGATATTTCTCTGGGTTTTCCATTGCGTCTAACAGCATTTCACGGTTCATGACGTTAACGTTCAAGTGCTGACCGCCTTCAATAGACGCTTCGTGGTGGAAGTAACCATCCATCAGACCCGCTAAGTTCGTTTTACGCACATCGTCATCTTTACCTAACGCATTTGGTACGATAGAGAAAGTATAAGAAATACCATCTTTCGCGTAAGCAAATGGTAGTTTAGCAACAGAAGTCAGTGAAGCTACTGCACCTTTTTGGTCACGACCGTGCATTGGGTTTGCACCTGGTCCAAATGGTGCACCAGCACGACGGCCATCTGGTGTATTACCTGTTTTCTTACCATACACAACGTTAGAGGTGATGGTCAGGATTGACTGAGTTGGTACCGCATTACGATAGGTTGGCAGTTTCTGAATTTTCTTCATGAAACGTTCAACTAAGTCACACGCGATGTCATCAACACGTGAATCGTTGTTACCAAATTGTGGGTATTCACCTTCGATTTCGAAGTCGATAGCAATACCGTCTTCGTCACGAATTGGTTTAACTTTCGCATATTTGATAGCGGACAGTGAGTCAGCAGCAACAGACAGCCCCGCGATACCACATGCCATGGTGCGATAAACATCACGGTCATGTAACGCCATCAGCGAAGCTTCATAGCTGTATTTGTCGTGCATGAAGTGGATGCAGTTCAGTGCAGTGACGTACTGAGTTGCCAACCAGTCCATGAAGTGGTCCATTTGGTTCATCACAGTATCGAAATCAAGGACTTCGTCCATGATTGGTGCATGTTTAGGACCTACTTGCATTTTCAGTTTTTCATCAACACCACCGTTGATGGTATACAGCATGGTTTTCGCTAAGTTTGCACGCGCACCAAAGAACTGCATTTGTTTACCAACAATCATTGGGCTGACGCAACATGCGATTGCATAGTCATCGTTGTCGAAGTCTGGACGCATTAGGTCATCATTTTCATACTGAACTGATGAGGTATCGATAGACACTTTTGCTGCGAATTTTTTGAAATTCATTGGCAGTTTTTCTGACCACAGGATAGTCATGTTTGGCTCAGGAGATGGGCCCATGGTATACAGTGTGTTCAGGAAACGGAATGTGCTTTTCGTTACTAGAGTACGGCCGTCAAGACCCATACCTGCTAATGATTCAGTTGCCCAGATTGGGTCGCCAGAGAACAGCTCATCGTATTCAGGAGTACGTAAGAAACGTACCATACGCAGTTTCATGACTAAATGGTCAATTAATTCTTGCGCTTGTTGTTCGGTGATTTTACCAGCTTCTAAGTCACGTTGGATATACACGTCTAAGAAGGTAGAAACACGACCAAATGACATTGCAGCACCATTTTGCGATTTAACTGCGGCTAAGTAACCGAAGTAAGTCCACTGTACTGCTTCTTGCGCGTTTGTTGCTGGTGCAGAAATATCGTAACCGTATTTTGCAGCCATTTCTTTCATTTGACCCAATGCACGGTGCTGTTCAGCAATTTCTTCGCGCAGTTGGATAGTCATCTGTAGGTCTTCACCTTTTTCTAATCTTTCTTGCAAAGAGGTGAATTGGTTAAATTTGTCTTTCATCAGGAAATCAATACCGTACAGCGCAACACGACGGTAGTCACCGATGATACGACCACGACCATATGCATCAGGTAGACCAGTTAAGATACCTGATTTACGGCATTTTAAGATGTCTGGCGTGTAAACGTCGAAAACACCTTGGTTGTGAGTTTTACGGTATTCAGTGAAGATTTTTTTGATTTCTGGATCTAAAGTACGGTCGTAAGCTTTGCATGAGCCTTCAACCATTTTGATACCACCGAACGGGATAAGACCACGTTTCAGAGGAGCATCAGTTTGTAAACCAACGACTTTTTCTAATTCTTTAGTAATGTAACCTGCATCATGGGAAGTGATGGTTGAAGCAACATCTGTATCAAAATCAACAGGCGCATGCGTGCGGTTTTCGATTTTGATCCCTTCCATAACTTTATCCCACAGCGAGTCAGTTGCTGGGGTAGAGCCTGCTAAGAAAGATTCATCACCTTCATATGGAGTGTAGTTTTTCTGGATGAAGTCACGTACGTTGACGTTTTTCTGCCAGTCACCTTGGTTAAAACCTTGCCATGCTAAAGCGAATTTTTCATTTAATTCGGACATGATACTTTTACCTTTTAACAGTGGATCTTTTAGGGATCTTAATAAATCTTTTCGTGTGTGTCAGTGGCGATTAATGTTTCTGGCCACCACGTAAATGCATAAACCAATAAATGAGGCCGACTAAAAGTGCGCCGCCAATAATATTTCCGATAGTGACTGGAATTAAGTTATCTGTAATAAAATTTCCAATCGTTAAGTGTGAAAACTGCTCTGGTGCCATATTGATTTGTGTCCAATATTCAGCAGGAGCGAATTCTTTAATCATGATGCCCAATGGGATCATAAACATGTTGGCGATGCTATGCTCAAACCCACTGGCGACGAACATCGCAACAGGGAGAACTAATACCACCAGTTTATCGGTTAAACTGCGACCTGCATAACTCATCCAAACCGCCAGACAAACCATTAAGTTTGCTAAAATTCCGAGTGCAACAGCCTCAATAAAGGTGTGGTGCAATTTATGGCTACTGGTTTGTAAGACATTTAATCCCCATTGGCCATTAGCCGCAGTGTATTGCCCCGCAAACCAAATGATAGCCACAAAGAACAGCGCGCCAATTAAGTTGCCAATGTATACATTGAACCAATTGCGGAACATTTGTCCCCAGGTAATTTTACCTGTGGCTTTAGAAACGATAGTTAAGACAGTGGAAGTGAAAAGGTCGGCACCACAAACAACGACTAACATTAAACCGAGTGAGAAACAAATCCCACCAATCAGTTTGGTAAAGCCGTATGGTGCATCGGCAGCCCCAGTTGTTGCAGTAATATAGAAAACAAAAGCAATAGAAATAAAAATACCGGCAGTGAATGCTGACAAGTAAGTAATTGCAGGATGTTTGTTCGCTTTATAAAAGCCAGCATCATCCGCGACTTGCGCCATTACAGCAGGTGGCAATAAATTAAAAGGGTTGTCAGCTTTCATACCAACACTCTCTTACAAAGTTGATTAATTATAGCACGCAATAATAGTAACAAAGGGGATAAGTGATAAATTTGATATGGATCATGAACACTCGCAAGAATACCGTCTAAATGGTTAATTTTATGTTAAAATCAAGATTAACCAATTGAAATTTAAGTAATAAATATTTTTTAAATTTTATTAAAAATTTTTATAAAGAGCATTTTTAGCGATATGGAAAGTGAAAATATGCATATAAATGTTAATTATTTAAGTGCAATATGATCCCTTTGCTAAGGTATTTAACTTATGTCTAAATTTAGCGCTAAATTTATTGATATAAACCTCAAAAACCATCTGTTAAATTTCCGCCAAATTGTCATATTTTGCTAACAATCAACAAAATGATACGGCATACAAAAATTGTTGTTCCAGATCATTTTAGACTATATATGCCAATATTGAATTTTTATTATTTATAAAATTCAATATTATCTAGCGTGTTAAGTTCTTGTTCGATGCGTTCGCGGCTGGTTAACAGCGTTTCGATGACTTGGGCTGTTTTTTCATCGTTACTGCGGAAGGTGGGGATAGACACACTGATAGCAGCAATAATTTTGTTTCGTTGGCGCAATGCGACAGCATAACAAATGGTTTCTTCATTAATTTCTTTATTATCAATGGCATATCCATTTTCTTTTACTGCGTTTAGTTGCGTACGTAATTGTGGCAAAGTATGAACACTGTATTGTGTCAGCGGGGTGAAACCTGCAGGGTAAAGTTGGGAAATTTGTTCGTCACTGTAGTTAACAATCATTGCCTTACCTAGCGCAGAATAGATAGCTGGTAAGCGAGTGCCAATACTGGAGACTAACTGAACTTTTTGTGCAGATTGTACTTTATCAATATACAGGACATCAGCACCATCTAAGATACCCATTTGGCAAACTTCATTACATTGTTCGACAATAAGCCCCATTTCGCGATGGATCATTTTCAGCCAATACGATTTTTCGAAGAAAACGCGAGAAAGAATGGAACAAGCGATACCAAGATAGTAAAGCTGGCTGTTATCATCGTAATTAATATAACGGTGCTCAACCAATGTTTTTAGAATGGGGTAAATAGTCCCTTTCAGAATTCCAGTCTTATCAGAAAGTTGCGTTAAAGATAGCCCCGTATTTTCTGCAGCCAATACTTGAAGCACCTCTAAAACACGAATTGTCGGCATGTGTCCTGTAGACATTAAATCACCTCCCTGATTAATTGTGCCGCTATTCTAGGTTTAAAACTGAGCTATGTAAATCACTAGCAAAAACCCATTTCTTTTCTAAATCTATCGAATGACATTGCGCTGTTGACAGCAAAAGTCGTGATCCTGTTCAAAATTTACCAATAAAAAATGACCTTCTTGTTTTTAATATAATCAATAACTTCTTATTTATTTCTTTTTAATCAACTGATTAAGGTGTTTTTATTTTAACTTTGTTCAAATTTGACTCAATCCATTTTTCGTGGTTATTTAATGTTGTTTTTATTTATGAATAAGGTTTGTATATATGAACAATAACCAAATGGAGCTATCACGTATGGAAAGTCGCTATATCACCCCTGTTGTCACTATTTTTGATGACAAAGGCCGCGTTGATATTGAACAAAATCGACAAGTTTATGATTCGCTTAGCACAAAAGTCTCGGGTTTTGTCACGATGGGCAGTACGGGGGAGTTTTTTGCACTCGATATGAACAGTTCGAAAACCTTGATTGACCTTTGTGGCAATTACCCCAAAAGGGATATGAAGGTCTATGCAGGAGCAAGTCGGTTAGATGTCAATGAATCGATTGAACTTGCCAATTATGCGAATGAGCAAGGGGTCGATGGGGTAATGATAATCAGCCCCTATTATTTTCCGTTAGATGACGAGGGTGTATTTCGCTTTTACAGCACAATAGCAGAAAAAACCTCAGCAAAAATATTTATTTATAACTTTCCTGAGCGTACGGGATACTCTGTATCACCTGAAGTGTGTTTACGCTTAGCAGATAAATACCCTCATATTATTGGCCTGAAAGATACCATTCCCGACACTAATCATACAGCGCAAGTCATTGACGTTGTGAAATCCCGTATTCCACACTTTGAAGTCTATGCAGGTTACGACAACAACTTTGCTCATGTCGTGTTATCAGGTGGAAACGGTTGTATTGGTGGCCTTTCAAATATTATTCCGCAGTTTTTTGCTTCATGGATGAACGCCTTTGCAAAAAGCGATTTAGCGCTCGTCGCTAAACATCAACAACGTGTTGACCAACTGATGGCGATTTACGGGGTGAATGCTCCCTTTATTCCAACGTTTAAAAAAGCGTTGCAACTGAAAGGAGTGATTAACTCAGACCGTTGTAGCTCACCATTTATTGGATTGAACAGTGTACAGACAGAGCAACTTCAGCAATTATTAGCACTGGCTGATTCACCGCTCTGATCTTTCCTATAACAACACAATAGAACATCTTACCGACAGGGAAAAATATCATGGCGACAACACAAGCTTATAACAATCCTGTTTTAAACTCTGCGATTAAAAAATCGTGGAAACGTTTAGTACCCCTGATGTTTATTTTGTATTTCGTTGCATTTATTGATCGGGTGAATGTTGGTTTTGCTAAAGATGCTATGCAGTTAGATATCGGGTTATCGGACTCTGCATTTGCGTTTGGGGCAGGGATTTTCTTTGCGGCCTATGCATTATTTGGTATCCCCGCAAACTTAATTTTAAATAAAATAGGCGCCCAAAAATGGTTGAGTATCACCACAATCATTTGGGGCGTACTCTCCGCGATGACAGGCTTTGTCACCAATGAAACCCAATTTATTATTTTGCGCTTCTTATTAGGGCTAGGGGAAGCAGGTTTCTATCCAGGAATTCTATTATTAGCATCAATCTATTTTCCTAATAATGTCCGCGGATCAGTGATTGGTATATTTGTTTTAGGGGTGCCATTAGCCTTGACGCTAGGTTCTCCACTTTCTGGTGCATTATTAGAGTTGCATGGCTGGTTAGGCCGTCCAGGTTGGTTCTGGATGTTTGTTATCGAAGGCTTGCCTGCGGTTGTTATTGGTATTTTTGCCTTCTTTTATCTGGATGATAGCCCTGAAAAAGCGCGTTTTTTAACCGACGAAGAGAAAAAGGCATTAACGGAGCAACTTGCCAAAGAAAATGCAAAAACAGAAACTACCTCTGTGCTTTCGGCGCTCAAAAATGCCAAGGTGTGGCACCTTGCATTGATTTACGGCACCATCCAAATATCCGTGTATGGCCTGATGTTCTTTTTGCCTTCCCAAGTGGCTTCATTAATGGGGGAAAGCTTAGGATTCAAACAATCGTTAGTGGCAGCTATTCCATGGGCTTGCTCAGCCTTTGGTGTCTATTATATTCCGCGCTTTGCCGACCGCCATCCAACAAAGCGTGTGGAAATATCTGTTTTGTGCATGTTAGCTGCGGCGGTGGGCTTAGCGTTATCTGCATTTGCCAGCCCAGTTTTTGCTATTGCAGCACTATGTTTAAGCGCGGTGGGCTTCTTATCGGTTCAACCTGTCTTCTGGACGTTTCCGCCTCAGTTACTCAGTGGTCCTGCATTAGCAGCGGGGATTGGTTTTTGTACCACTATGGGGGCATTTTGTTCATTCCTTGCACCTATCATCCGCGTTGAAGTGGATAAAGTAATGAACAGCAATACAGCGGGGATCATGACATTGTCAGTGATAACTGTGGGTTGTGCTGTGTTAATTGCGCTCCTTAAAAAGAACTCTCATAAAAATGGCCATAAAGTTTTGTCATCGAATTAATGGCAACAATTGGAAGGTGTGACATGCAAAAGATTTTACGAATTGATGAAAGCGACAACCTGATTGTTGCCTTAAAAGACTTGCACGCTGGGGAAGTTTACCATTGGGGCAATGAAGAAATTACCTTAGTCACTGACGTGAAGGCTAAACACAAATTTGCCTTAGAAGCGTTACCCATTGATGGTGTGGTATCGATGTATGGCACTGCAGTAGGTAAAGCGACGCAACCCATTGCAAAAGGCGAAGCCATTACGGTGAACAATATTCGCCATTATGCAGCTCCTGTTTCCTTAGAAAATGATTCACTATACGAATGGAAAGCACCTGATGTTTCCGCTTATAAAAAACGAACTTTTCAAGGATATGTACGAGGAGATGGGCGTGTAGGAACAGCAAATTACTGGCTAATTTTCCCGTTAGTTTTTTGCGAAAACCGCAATGTGACGAAATTAACCGATGCTTTAAATGATGCATTAGGCTACACCAATAATAGCTTAAAAAGCTTTGCACTAGACTTAACTGCAGGAACGCAAACGCCGACAGCAAAACCAAAGCTGTTCCCGCATATTGAAGGCGTTCGGTGCATTACTGTCACCAGTGGCTGCGGCGGTGCAACCTCGGACAGTAAAACCATGTGTGATGTGTTAGCAGCTTATGCAGACCACCCTAATGTGATTGGTATTACGGTATTTAGCTTAGGATGTGAAAAAGCGCAGCGCAAAATGTTTAAAGAATCACTGGCTGCACGTAACCCAAACTTTGATAAGCCTGCACTGTATTTCCGTCAACAAGAGTGGGATAGCGAAGAAGAAATGATGCAAACTGCGCTTAAACAAACTTATGAGTGCATGAAAGCCGTTAAGCCACAATCGAGGGTTGATGTGCCATTATCCCACCTAAAATTGGGCGTAAAATGTGGCGCTTCTGATGGTTTTTCAGGGATTTCAGGTAATCCTGCAATGGGGCTTGTTTCAGATTGGTTAGTCACGTTAGGTGGCGCATCTGGTTTGGCGGAGTTTCCCGAATTATGTGGTGCAGAAGGGGATATGGTGAAACGCTGCGTATCTTTCGATGACAAAAAGAAATTTCTCGAATTGATGGAACGTTATGAAAAAACGGCGAATTTCTTTAACACCACCATCGCGGATAACCCAAGCCCTGGAAATATTGCGGATGGCTTAATTACCGATGCGATTAAATCTACAGGTGCGGCAAAAAAAGGCGGCACTTCACCCATAAGTGCAGTGTGTGATTACGCAGAACCCATGCCAGAGAGCGGATTGTCACTGGTTTGTACGCCGGGTAATGATGTAGACGCGGTAACTGGGCTTGTTGCCGCAGGCTGTAATGTGGTGATTTTCTCAACAGGGTTAGGTACACCGACAGGGAACCCGATCGTGCCCGTACTAAAAATTTCGACTAATAGCGCAATAGCAGAACGTTTGTCCGACATGATCGACTATGACTGCGGTCCAATCATTGATGGGGTTCCATTGCCGACGATCAGTAAAGGGCTATTTGAACGGGTCATCGAAACGGCGAGTGGAGAATATCAGGTGAAAGCGGATCGCTTAGAACAATTTGATTTCTTATTGTGGAAGCGTTCGTTGGATTTATGATTTATCTACATCAATAACATGATAACAGGTTGATGGGGAAGGCTCCCCGCCAACCTGTGACTTAATTACGCGTTAGCGCGTTTGGCTTTTTGCAGTTTTTCATAAGCCGCAAGTAGTGCTTGATGAGCTGGCAGTGCTTTTAGCTCATCATCGATTGACCACAAGCCATAGAAGCAAGACTCTCCTGCAATTGCAGCAGAGGCTGCATCGACCGCTTCTTGCCCATACATACGGACAAATGCATTGTAGTATTGCGCAGGGTTTCTTTCTTCTTCTTGCGATAATAACAATAGCGTTTGCAAGCAACGATAATAGTTCGCACGTTCTGGCGTGAACACTGAACTGTTAAAGTCTTGTGTCCACTCAACCCATGCTAAAGCTTGTTCAAGGTCACCACCCGCAAGGGCTAACATTGATTTTAATTCACCGATACGCAGGTTGCTCCAACCATTATCTTTACCGACCGCTAAACCAAGCAATTCACGTACACGGGTGAAATCGTCTAAACCGTCATCATCCAACTGCTCAATCAGGGCAAGGTAGTCTTGCTTTTCCCATTGGCTATCAGGCAGGTTGATAATCGTATTGCGTAAATAAGCGCCCATTGCATTATTCGCAATATGTAAATCTTCAACAGGGTAAATATCTGACATACCTGGCACTAAAATACGGCACGCATAAACGCCTAAATGGTTATAATCTGCGATGTAAACCTCGGCACCTAACGTATTGAAAATACGGATAAGCGTCGCAAATTCTTCCTGCGTCGTACCTTTGAAGCTCCAATCTGCAAATTCATAATCCGCATCGTCTTTAAACAGATCCCAGCTAATTAAGCCACTTGAATCAATAAAGTGTGTTTCAAGGTTGGTGTGCTCAGCCACTTCTTCATCATCAAAGGTTGGTGCGTTAAACACATCTAAGTCTTTTAAGCCGCGGCCTTGTAATAATTCAGTAACGGTACGCTCAAGGGCAACACCAAAGTCAGGGTGTGCGCCAAATGAGGCGAAGCAAGTGCCGTTTTGTGGGTTAAACAACACCACGCAAATGACGGGGTATTTTCCACCTAATGACGCGTCGTAGCAGAAAATGGGGAAGCCTTCTTTTTCAAGGGTATCAATTGCTTCCACCACGCTTGGGTAACGAGCCATCACTTCTGTTGGAATAGTTGGCAAGCTGATGCTTTCTGCAATAATTTTATTTTTTACGAAGCGTTCAAACACTTCTGAAAGCCCTTGAACACGCGCTTCGTTAGCTGTATTACCCGCAGACATACCGTTAGAAACGTATAAGTTCCCAACGATATTCATTGGAATATAGACAGTTTTGTCATCAGATTGGCGTGTAAAAGGTAGCGCACAAATACCGCGTTCTTCGTTGCCAGATTGTAGGTCAATGAGTTGGCTTGCGGCTAATGCCTCATCAGGGTCATAGAATTTAATCAAACGATTGTCTAAAAGCCCTTCTGGTAGGCTGTCATCTTCTGTTAGTGGGAACCATTTTTCATTTGGGTAGTGAACAAAATCACCTTCTGAAATGGATTTACCTAAGTAGAAGTCAGCGAAGAAGTAGTTAGTCGATAAACGCTCGAAATACTCGCCAAGGGCAGAAGCTAAAGCGGCTTTTTTGCTCGCACCTTTACCATTGGTAAAGCAAAGAGGGCACTCTTTATCGCGAATATGTACTGACCAAACGTTTGGTACAGGGTTTAACCATGACGCTTCTTCAATATCAAACCCCAATTTTTTTAATTTGGTCTGGAATGCATCAATGGAGTCTTCAAGAGCGGCGTCTTTGCCGGGAATAAATGTTTGGCTCATTGTCAGTCACTTGTGAATAGAGTGTGTCAAACGGGCTATGATACGGATTTTTGTCGCAACCTCACGCTTTTTATTCATTAATAGACAAATCATCTTAATATTTATTATTTCTCCTAAAATAATTATATATACCCGAAATCCTTCAACTTGCAGCGGTGTTGACTACGCTTAGCTAGCCGAGTCACATAGTTTATCTATGCTCCCCGTCTATCTTCGCTTGTCGCCTACCTGCAACTCGAATTATTTGGGGTATAGATCACAATAAATTTAGCATAAAACCACATAATAACTGAAGTTTATTAATAAAAGGAAAATAGGATGAAAAACAGAAATAAAGCGCTGCTCGCAACACTGGTTTCACTGTTTACCGTATCTGCCGTCGCTTTACCGAATATTACGGTATTAGCAACGGGGGGAACCATTGCTGGGGGTGGGGATTCAGCAACTTCTTCTAGTTATCAAGCGGGTAAAGTGGGGATTGATGCGTTAATTAATGCAGTTCCAGAAACCAAGAAAATTGCTAATTTAAGCGGCGAACAATTGGTGAATATCGGTTCGCAAGATATGAATGACCAAGTTTGGTTGACGTTGGCGAAAAAAATCAACCAAGACTGCGATAAAACCGATGGCTTTGTGATCACTCACGGAACGGACACACTAGAAGAAACGGCCTTTTTTCTTGATTTAACAACCTATTGTAAGAAACCAATTGTGTTGGTCGGTGCAATGCGCCCATCAACAGCACTGGGAGCTGATGGGCCGCTAAATTTGTATAACGCGGTGGTGCTTGCAACGGATAAGTCAGCTGGTGACCGTGGCGTGCTAATGGCAATGAATGACAAGGTGGTTCAAGGCCGAAATGTGATGAAGATGAGCACCACAGAAGTCCAGGCATTTGATGCGGTTAACGCAGGTGCCGAAGGGTTTATCCACGATGGCAAAGTGACGTATTTCCAAGCGCCTCAGCCACGGGAAAATAACGCTGCGTTTGATGTGAGTAAACTCGATAAATTACCTGCAGTTGGTATTGTTTATAACTATGCGAATGCTTCCGCAGCACCTGTTAAAGCTCTAAGAGAAGAAGGGGCCGAAGGTATTGTTAGTGCAGGGGTTGGTAACGGCAACATGTACAAAACGGTATTTGATGCACTAGCAAAAGCGGCAAAAGAGGATGTGGTTGTAGTACGTGCTAGCCGTGTTCCAACAGGCTATACCACACGTAATGCAGAGGTCGATGATAATCTATATGGCTTCGTGGCATCTGAAAGGTTAAATCCACAAAAAGCACGCGTATTATTGCAGCTAGCGTTGACTGAAACTAAAGACCCACAAAAAATTCAAATGTTATTTGAAAAATATTAAGTGTGAAAGTTAAGGTAGCGGGGTGCAGGTTTTTGCCCCCCGTTAATTGTCTTGCTACTCGATAATCAATACATTAGGTAATAAGCTTACCGATGATTAAATAATATCGTCAATGACTCCGCCATCAACGCGTAATGCCGCTCCAGAGGTTGCAGAGGCTTGTTTCGAACATGTATAAACCACCATATTTGCCACTTCTTCCACAGACGCTACACGTCGAATAACTGAACTTGGTCTGTGCGCAACGACAAATTCGTTAGCGAGTGCTTCGATTGACTTACCTGTTCTCGCTGCTTCGTCTTCCATCAAATTGGCAAAACCATCAGAAAGGGTCGGGCCAGGGAGAACACTATTGACTGTCACACCAGTACCAGCAACATATTTAGCAAGTCCTCGTGAAAGGGAGAGCATTGCTGTTTTTGTGACACCATAGTGGATCATATCCGCAGGAATATTGCGTGCAGATTCAGATGAAATAAAGACAACTCGCCCCCAGCCTTTTTCAACCATTGCAGGCAATAGGGCTCGAGATAAACGTACTGCAGACATCACATTGGTTTGCCAGTAATTATCCCAAGTGGCATCGTCGGTTGTGTAAAAGTCCTCAGCACCATAAATGCCAGCATTGTTGACTAAAATATCGATCTCTTTGATTTCACTGAGTAGCAGGTTGAGCCCCTCAGGGTGGCTCACATCAGCGACGGCTGGGGATACTTTAGCGCTAGGAAGCTCTTTTTGTAGACGGGATACCGCATCATCAACACTTTTCTTATTACGACCGTTAATCAATACTTCTGCACCGCTACTTGCAAGCCCTTTTGCTATCGCAAAGCCGATACCCGCGGTTGATGCACTAATTAAGGCGCGTTTTCCTGTTAAATCAATATTCATTTTTGTACGCTTCTTGTTGAAATGGAAATTTCATAGTAGCAGATGAAAACAGGGGAATTATTCTCAATAATGCTATCGTATTATTGAGAATATTAATGCAGAAAAATCGAAAAATGATAAAGAATAATTACTATCAATTTATTCAAATGATTAAGTTAAAACAATAAAACGAATTTAAAAGACCTTATTTCATTTACCTTTCTCACAAAATTAAGTCAATGTGGTGATAGAACGCAAGCAATAGTACTTAATTTGGCGTGTTTGCATCATATCAAGGCAATTTATCCACGTGTTCTTAAGTTTAACCCTCTCTCTAATATCTATTTATTTATTATATTTATCAAACTGTTATATATTTTTAAATCATGAGTCATCATCTGTGATGGTGACTATTAATAAAAATTAATGTGCCGTTGATCATATTTTGGCAACAAAGCCAGTATCAGTGTTGATAATTCGCGTCGCAAAAAATAGGCTAATTACATCACAAGCAACATAAGTTGTTGTGAATATTTGGATTTAAATGGAAAGTTAAATCGTATTTCGGCCGAATAATAAAACATAAAAAATATTAGAGGAATACAAGAATGGTTAATAAACATGTCAATACTGGCAGGAAGTTGCTCGTCTTAAAAATCGCAATCGCGATGTTACCTATCGCGTATCAACCTATCACTCACGCTGAACAGTTTTTCGAAGATTCAAAACTCACTGGTGGGCTTTATTACTGGCAAAGGGATCGTTCCCGTAAGGATTTAGACCCAAATAGCGATAAATATAAAAAATATGCAGATAATCTGAAGCACTCTACATTTAATGCTAGCCTAGACTTTTCATCGGGCTATTTTCAAGATGTTATTGGTTTGGATTTAGCGGGTTTTACTGCCATCGAGTTATCTAACAGTGGGCCTGCTGCCCCCAATGAAATCGGTTTTAGTGACGCTAAATCACGCTGGGATGAAAAATGGACAGGCGATCGCAGTGGGGTGACATTTTATAAAGCTGCTGCAAAATTAAAATATGGCCCTTTCTGGGGGAGAGGGGGATATATTCAGCCAACGGGTCAGACCTTATTAGCTTCGCACTGGAGTTATATGCCTGGGACTTATCGTGGTTTAGAAGTTGGTGGTGTGTTTGATTTTGAACAAAACGGTGAGTTGAGCATGTCTTATATGTGGGCAGACCGTTATAAAGCACCATGGTACCGTTCAATGTATGATTTCCGTGAAGCGGATGGTAAAACAGGGATCAGTTATTTGCACTCAATTGGGTTTAAATATGATTTTAAAAACAATTTAGTGTTAGAAGGGGCTTATGGCCAGGCAAAAGATTATATGGATCAGTATTTTGCTAAAGTTTCATATGCCGTGCCTGTGGCTGAACGCGATTTACGTCTCTCATATCAATTCTATGGTTCAAAAGACAAGGTTTCTGATGGCGGTGTTAATGATGTTTATGATGGATTAGCATGGTTGCAAGCGATGACATTAGGGTATACCTATGAGGAGTTTGATTTTAAAGTTGAAGGAACCTATGTTAAAGCAGAAGGTAATCAAGGCTACTTTTTGCAACGTATGACTCCTGGTTGGGCGACATCGAATGGACGTATGGATATTTGGTGGGATGGTCGTTCAGACTGGAACGCCAACAATGAAAAAGCGTTATATGCTGGTGTGATGTATGATCTTAAAAACTGGGATCTTGCGGGTTGGAAAGTGGGGACATCCTATATTTATGGTTGGGACGCAAAACCAAGTACTAACTCCCAATATGCCCAAGATGTGCGTTTAAAAGAAAGTGCGTGGAATTTTGATATATTATATACCGTTCAAACAGGCCGAGCAAAAGACACTCTCTTTAAGTTACACTTCACCAAATATGATAATCATACCGATATCCCTAGTTATGGTGGTGGTTATGGAAATATCTTCCAAGATGAAAAAGATATTAAATTTATGGTAATGATGCCATTTACGGTTTTTTAATGAGTTAAGTAAATAGCGGTTACCATTGTAATATCTATAATGGTAACCAACTAAAAATACACATAGCATATATATGCAATATCAAACTATTAAATAGAATAAGAAAATATACTTATATTTAAAGTTTGAAATTTAAAAATAAGGTGGGGATAGATCCACCTTATTTTTAATATGTAGTCATTATCCTAGTACAGAAAAACAAATGATTATAACGAAGCAATTCCTGTATCATCTTCATTATTAGTGATAGGCGTATTATGTTTTATTTTATCTTTTAATTTTGTGACTTTATCCATATGAGAAACACTATTTTTGACTTTAGCTTGTCCTGAAAGGATGCCGCCTTTTTTAATCGATAAACTGCTGTAGTGAATTGTTCCATGGACTTCGCCATTATTTTCGATACTAATGGACTCAGAGACGCACTCACCCTCAACTTGGCCATTAATAATCAATTCTTTACAAGTAATATTACCCGTCACTTGGCCGTTGAGCATAACTTTTACAGTATTATCTTTCCCTGTAATATTGCCAACCACCTTGCCGTAAATATGCACTTGCTCGTTAGATGTTATGTTGCCTTCAAACATAACATCCCTTGAGATAATTGTATTCGATTTTTCTTCACTAAGCGTTGGGGTTGATATCGTAACTTGTTCTTCTATCTTAGAAATAATATCAGGTTCACGAATTGTAGTTGTTTCTTCTAGAGCTTGTTTGTTTTGTCTTTTGGTGAACATTTTACTTACCTTTTTTTGATTGAAGTATAAGATCAAGAACAGAATTGATAATACAAATGAAAATAAGGTGATGGCAGTATGACGAAAAAACCATCCTATTAAAGTAAGAAACCAGAAGAAAAAACTAGTGTTAATAAAAAGATATGTTTTTTTCATCAGTTAATCTCTTACGAAGTACGAGAGTAATCCAAATAAGTCTAGCTAAAAATATATGAATTACATCATATAATTGTAATTTAACTTTTTTATTACACTAATCTTGCTTATTAAATTAAAAGCAAGCCAAAATTTTGGTCGTAATATGTTGAACTTATTTTAGACATTAATTAGATAAATCATATGACAGTGATATAAAAAACAGATGCAATGTATGTTTTAAATGACGTTATGCATCACTATGATACCATTGTAAATATTTTAAAATAGAGAGATGAATTTATCCGACAAACAATATAAAGGATTTGAAGTGAATTGCAACTTATTATAGAACACTTCAATATTTCACCTTAATGACATATTTTAGTGATAAATATAAAGTGAATAAGATAAATTATGGGTATTCTAACTGGAAAAGGTTAATTTATCGGTGAATTGATGCAATAAAAAAGCCTGATAACGATAGCATCAGGCTTTTGAAGAATGGGTCACCATTAAGTTACGATGGCGATTAATTTATTACTCTTTTGCTTCGTGTGCGTCAGCGTTATCGCGGCAATCACCATCAGCACAGTGGCCATATAAGTATAAGCTGTGGTTAGACAGTTTAATACCATGGCGAGCAGCGATATTTTTTTGGCGGGTTTCAATCGACTCGTCAGTAAACTCAATCACTTTACCACAATCTAAACAAATTAGGTGGTCATGGTGATGTTGCTGAGTTAATTCGAATACAGATTTTCCACCCTCGAAATTATGGCGTGTAACGATACCTGCATCATCAAATTGGTTCAATACACGGTATACAGTCGCTAGCCCGATCTCTTCGCCCATGTCGATCAGCTTTTTATAGAGATCTTCCGCACTGACGTGGTGGCACTCAGGCTCCTGAAGTACTTCCAAAATCTTAAGTCTTGGAAGAGTGACTTTGAGTCCAGCATTTTTCAATGCTTTATTGTTGTCTGTCATGCGGGTTTGTCCTGTATCTTAAATCATAAATTTAACAATAATGAGACATTTTTAACATAAAACCAGTTGTCTTCTAAACTGATTTACAATTATAGGCATGGAAAATAAAAATAGAAACCATGCATTGTCTCATTATTTTGATAATCTCTTATAAGTCTATCCAATAAGGATATTTAATCGATTATTTTAGACTGAATGATGCTCTGAGGTGGTACATTTTGAGCGGAAAATGATTCAATCTATCAGCAACACATATTTTTAATCGACTAGCCGAGAATTTCAGCTAATGACATTTCTTCAGAGATTTGTTTGACCCATGCATCCACTCGTTCATCTGTTAATTCAGGTTGGCGATCTTCGTCAATCGCTAAGCCGATAAAGTGGTTGTCATCCGCCATACCTTTAGAAACTTCGAAGTGGTAACCTTCAGTAGGCCAGTGCCCAACAATCACCGCACCTCGTGGCTCGATGATATCGCGAATGGTGCCCATCGCATCACAAAAATATTCTGCGTAGTCTTCTTGATCTCCACAACCAAAGAGCGCGACAAGCTTACCGTCAAAATCAATTTCTTCTAATGTTGGGAAAAAGTCATCCCAATCACATTGTGCTTCGCCGTAATACCAAGTTGGAATACCAAGAAGTAGAATGTCAAAAGCCTCAATGTCTTCTTTGCTGCACTTAGCAATATCATGAACTTCTGCTACATCTTTGCCTAATCTTTCTTGGATCATTTTGGCAATATTTTCTGTGTTACCTGTATCACTTCCGAAGAAAATACCGATGACTGCCATAAACTGATTAACCTCTTGTTTTTCTAAGAGAGAAAGAAGGAATTTCTCAACTTCTAGAACTCATTTAGAACGAAAATAAATAGAATTTTATGCCTTATTCTGGCGAAAAAACTTTTATAAGTCTGTCAAATTTGTGTGATTTACTAAGAGAGCGTTACTTGAGTATTGTCTCATCAACGTGCTGAAGTTGTGACATCAAGATTTCTTCTATTAATTCACTGCGGCTTATATTTTTTTCTTCAGCTAACTGATTGAGCACAGTAACAGCTTCTTCATTTAGTTTAAGTTCAACTCGACGCAACCCCTTCACTTTATCGCGTTTTAGTTGGTTGCGTTTGTTTATCCTTAGTTGTTCATCCCGTGATAGCGGGCTTGTCTTAGGTCGCCCAGGCCTTCGTTCCTCAGCGAACAAATCCAGAGTTGTACGATCAGTTTGTTCTTTTGCCATGTCTATAATTGCTAAAAGGGTGTGCCAATAATTCAGCGCGCCATGATACCCTAGCTCATCACGCAGTGCTATAGCTTGGAAGTAAGCGAGTGAGCCTGATAGGTTAAAAAAAGTACGCTTTTAGGAAAAAAGCACCACTTGCTATCTAAGTGATGCTTTTTTAGGCATTTTATTGTGTTTGCTGTTGCCATAAACGCGCATAAAGCCCATTCGATGCAAGGAGGTTTTTATGCGTATCCATTTCAATAACTTTCCCTTGTTGAATAACACAAATTTTATCAGCATGCATAATTGTGTTTAGCCGATGTGCGATGCTAATAACTGTTCTGCCTTGGGCAATTAAATGCATATTTGCCATAATTGCAGCTTCTGACTCATAATCGAGAGCCGAAGTGGCTTCATCAAGAATTAAAATATCTGGTTCAGTCAGCAAAGCGCGGGCCAAGGCAATTCGTTGGCGCTGCCCCCCAGAAAGGTTCAACCCTTTTTCTGCTAAGGCTGAATTGAAGTTATCTGGTAAAGACATAATGAAATCATAGGCACCCGCGAGTTTTGCCGCTTGGATCACTTTTTCATCTGATGCTTGGGGGGCACTTAAGCGAATGTTATCAGCAATACTTCCAACAAATAGTGTACTTTCTTGTAAAACCACACTCATTTTTCGGCGCAGTGATACTGTATCTGCGACAGCTAAATCCATTCCATCTACAATAACTTGACCATGTTGTGGTACATAAAGCCGCTGTAAGAGCTTAGTTAACGTACTTTTCCCTGAGCCTGAAGGGCCAGTAATACCAATAAACTCGCCTGCTTTAACCGACAACGAGAGATTATTGAGAACCTCAGGCGTATCGGCCTGATAACGAAATCGAATATTTTGAAACTCGATTTGCCCCTGAATAGCGGAAGAACTTGAAATACCTTTTCGTTCATTTTCTACTGGTTTATCAAGAATATCACCGACACGACGAAGGGAGACTATAGTATGTTGAAAATCCTGCCAAACTTGTGCAAATCGAAGAACAGGCTGAGTCACATGTGCACTTAGCATATTAAATGCCACTAATTCACCAGGGGTTATTCCTCCGTTTAAAACTTCTTTAACACCGACCCACAATAGGATTGCGGTGGTGATTTTACTCACTAGGGTCATCAATTGTGTTGCAATTTCACTGCGCATAGAGACTTTGAAGTTTTGCTGTAATTGCTTACTGAATATTTTTTCCCAACGGTTATTAAAATATTTCTCTGTCGCAGTGGTTTTAATAGTTTCAATCCCCGTAATACTTTCGGTGAGAAATGTCAGCCCATTTTCATCTGCTTGGTAGGATTTTTCAGTTTGCTGGCGGATCATGGGGCCTAAAGCCATCCATAAAATAAAAAATACCCCCATTGAACCCAGTAAAATCCAAGACATCACACTGCTATAGGAAAATAAGACGGCGATAAATAAGATCACAAAGATAAAATCAATAAACAGCATTAACGTAGAGCCAGTTAAAAACTGCCTGATATGTGCGAGTTCACGGATCCGCGCAATAATTTTCCCCGTTGGACGTAGTTTAAAATAATTGAGCGGCAGTGCCATTAAATGGCGATAAATTTTCCCAGATAGTTCAGCGCTAATCTGGCTACTGGTATGGCTGAAAATTTTATTGCGAATAAAGCCGTACAGAGGTTCAGCAATGGCAATCGCAAAGATAGCTAACGCAATGATATGCAGATTAGAGAGGCTTCGCCCCACTAAAACCTTATCAATCAAGTTTTGAAATAATAAAGGACTCACTAATGCAAAGAGTTGAATTACTGCAGAAAGAATAAAAATATTCCGTAATTTCGCCGTCTGCCGCATGATAGAGGGAATGAACCAGCTAAAGCCGAATGCTTTTTTTTGTTCAGGTTCCAATTGCTCTTTGAATAACAAAATGTCGAGTTCAGTATGCTGCTCAACCCCTGCGTCTAAAATTGCGTGCTGCTGATTACCTACAGGGTCAATTAGGATAAGCTCTTTTTCTCGATGTAACACTTGCCAAGTTCCCTTTATATAAGCAAGTGCGGGGAGGGGAATATGTTCGAGTTTTGAATACGGCAAAGCAACCAGTTCTGTTTCATACCCTAACATATGGGCACATTCCCGCATTTCCCAATCTGTTGGGGAGGTGTTTTGCATTCCAATCGCATGCCTAAGTTGGTCAGCAGAGACATTTTTATGGTAATAATTTGCCATCCAAACTAAAGCATCTAAGCCATGGTTATTGATTTGTTCCATTGATTATTTTTCTCTCATCGCGTTAGAGGTATATTCATTAATAGGGCTAAGTAGGTAATCAATAATTCGGCGTTTATTCGTTTTTATTTCAGCTACGATGGAAAGCCCAGGCGTGAGTTCGATGTTTTCACCATCAACGAATAGTTCTTTTTTGTTAAGCCCTATTTGGCCGAGAAAAACTAACCCAAGGTTTTCGTCTTGGGTGCTATCGCGTGAAACAGAGATAATTTCACCTTCAATGGTGCCATAACGGGTGTAAGGGAAGGCGTCAATTTTGACATCGGCTTTCAAACCTTCGTGAATAAAGCCAATATCTTTATTTAAGATTTTTATTTCGGCGAGTTGGACATGGCTATTTGGCACGATCACCATGAGTTGTTGAGCGGGTTGAAGTACGGCGCCAAGGGTATAAGTGGCAAGTTGTTGAACGGTACCATCAACAGGCGCTCGAATAACTTCTAATTGGTTCCTTTCTTGGTTTTTCAATAACTCTTGTTGGAGTGAAACTTGTTTAAACACCGCTTGTTTGTATTTATCATCCCATTCTTGTTTTTTTTGCGCCTTGATTCTGTCTTGTCTTTCGACTAATGCATGGTGCTGAGCGAGTAGTGTAGACAGCTCAGATTGCTTAGTGATTTTTTCTTTTTTTGCAATTAAGAGCTCCCGCTCTTGTTCTAAAAACTCTTTTTGGCTAATCAACTGTTTTTGAGTCAATGAATGGTGTGCATCAAGGCGTTTTTTAATATTACTTATCAATGCATTAATTGAATTCAACTCATTTCTTCTAGCTTGTTGATTAACAACATTAAGCTGCATTTCATTGCTAATTTCATTAATGAGTGACTCAAATTCAGCTTGTTGAGTTTGATAACTTGCCAACGCACTTTTTTGCTCGGTGCCTGTTAATTGATTAAACGGCGGTAATTTAGCAATGGGTTGTTGGGACAACAAAGCTTGATGAATTAAAGCCTCTGCCACGTGAAAACTATGTTGATAGTTTAGGCTCAGAATATCTTGATCAACACCGAGTACATTAACGGTTAATAATGGATCGCCTTGTTTGACACTCTGACCATCCTCGACATGAATATGCTGTAGGCGACTTAATTCAAATGCTTGAATTAATTGTGTACGGCCAGAAACAATCAATTTTCCCTGTGCGGTGGCTTGAATATCTAACTTGCCAAAATATGACCAAGCTACGGCAATAAAAATACCAAAGCTAATGCTTATCGCGACATACATGGCTAAATATGAAGGTGGTGTTTTTAAAATAGCCAAGTGCGAAGGTAAAAAACTGTTATAACGGTTTCGTTCTAATCGATGTTTCATGTTGCGTCCATGCCTTATTTTAGAGACTGTTGTAGTGTCCATAGGTGCTTATAAAAATTACCTTGCTCGATAAGCTGCTGGTGGCTACCTTGCTCAATAATTTTTCCATCTTGCATCACAATGATCCGCTGGTGGTGGCGGATGGTTGATAAACGGTGAGCGATGGTAATCACGGTTCTCCCCTTGGCTATTACATGCATATTTTCTTGAATAACCGCTTGGGACTCATCATCTAAAGCACTAGTTGCTTCATCAAAAATAATGACTTTAGGGTTTGCCAGTAAGGTGCGAGCAATTGCGATACGCTGTCTTTGCCCTCCAGAAAGCGAAGTTCCACCTTCTGCGAGCACCGTGTCATAGCCCATTGGTAATTTAAGAATAAAATCATGAGCGCCAGCCATTTTGGCGGCATAAATTACCTCATCCATTGACGCGTTAGGGGCTGTCTGAGCAATGTTATGAAAAACTGATTGGCTAAATAGATAATTTTCTTGTAATACAATGCCGATTTGTTGTCTGAGTGAATTTAAATTGATAGTGGATAAAGGCATATTATCAACATATACGGCGCCGCTTTCCGGTGTATAAAGCCGCAATAGTAGGCGAGCAAGGGTACTTTTCCCTGAGCCTGATGTACCGACAATCCCGATGGTTTCCCCTGCTTTAATATTTAAATTAAAGTTTTTAAGGATATAAGGCATGTTGGGTTGGTAACGAAATGAGATATCTTTAAGAACAATATTTCCTTTGATGGATGGGGTGTTTTCTTTATTATTTTGTTCGATAGGTAAGTTTATGATTTGTGATAACTTTTCTATGGCAACATTGGTACGGATATAGTCTCCCCATAATTTAACCAGTTTGACCAGCGGCTGATTGGCGTGACTCACCATCATATGAAAAGCGATAAACTGACCGATTGTCATTTGCAAGGCTAATACTTCAGAAGCGCCAACCCATAACACAATGGCACTCGTGACCTTCTCAATGACCATGACTAAATGTTCAGAACGAGAACTAATTTGGCCAGAAACAAAGTTAGTTTGGCTCATATCAGAGGTTTGGTGATCCCAACGGCGGATAAAATTAGGTTCAACTGATAAGCTTTTTGCTGTTTCAATACCATTAATGCTTTCTGTTAGGAAAGAGGTATTAATGGCAATATTGGTAAATTGTTGCTGGGCAGCGGATTCAATTTTAGGGGTTAACCACCAAGCTAATACCAGATAAAGAGGGATAGAACATAAAAATATTAATGTGAGTGTTGTAGAGATTAAGTTCATCACATAAATAAAGACAAATAAAAATAAGACATCTACGCACAATGTGAAAAAACTACTGGTTAAAAATTCTCGTATTGTTTCTAATTCTTTGACTCGAGTAACAATAGCACCGATTTGTCGATTTTTGAAAAAGGGAATCGGGAGCCGTAATAAATGATTGACAAGTTTAAGACCAAGGGTCATATCAATACGATTTACAGTATGATGGTAAATATATTCACGCAGCCCCTTTAATATTACCTCGATAAATGCCGCAACGATTAAACCAAAAATTAAAACATCTAAAGTCATTAAGCTATTATGAATTAAAACTTTATCCATAATAACTTGCATTACAATAGGTGAGACTAACGCTAAAATTTGGAGAATAAATGAGAAAAATAAAACCCAAAGAATGATAGCTTTATATTTCATAAACTCAACTTGAAACCATGTTATATCAAATTGGCCTTGTTTCAGACTGACATGCAGCCAGTCTCCACTCCAATGTTGTTGTAGTTGTGTGATATCACAGATTTCAGGTGGGGAGTTACCAAACTTCTGAATAAGAACTTGTTCATTATTTTTATTAGCTAATAAAAATGCTTCACCCTGTTTATCATATAAAATAACAGGGCAAGTGAGCTTGGAAATATTTTTTGATTTTTGATGTTTTTTTTTGCAGTTAATATAATGATTTTTTTTGATTAGTTTAACTTTTTCACTGTAGCTGATGGTTTTATGTATTAATTCCTCAAGTTTATTGGTGTTGGTTTGCCCTGATAATTTGGCAATGATATTAATAAAGTATAGAGTTGATTGTTCATGAATACTTTTCATTATTTGAATTGATCATTCCTTTGAATATATAAAACAAAGCTAAACTATGGCCATATTTTGTATTTAATTTAATAAGATAATACAGGCTTTAATATTACCTGTGTATTGAAGTTTGTCTTATTCTTTTATTCAAAGTTAAATTATTATGGTGAATGACTAAGATAAAGATATTGAAATATAGTGCTACTTTTCAATATCTTTATAAAGAAAGGAATTAATGAGGAATAGATAAAAAACGGTGGATAGCTCTTAATACATGGTCGGGTTTTTCTGCGTGCACCCAATGCCCTGTATCTGCAACAACCCATGCCTTTGCGTTTGGGAATTGCTTTGCAATCTCATCTTTATACTCTGCCTGTACATAAGGTGAATTACCGCCGGGGATCAATAAGACTGGTTTATCCCATGTTGGCACGGTTTCCCACCCAATAATTTTTTCATAATTCGCTTTAAGTGCAGGAATATTAAACTTCCATTCCCCTTGTTTAAAGGATTTAAGTAAAAACTGGATAACACCTTCCTCGTTTATTTCGTCTCGCATAATAGCAGCGGCATCTTGGCGATTTTTTGCTTGCTCAGTGGTCACTGCATCTAGTGCTGCAAAAATTTTATCGTGACGGCGCACTTTGTATGCAACTGGAGCAATATCAATGGCGACAATTTTTTCAATAAAATCAGGGGCAATTTCAGTTGCTGCCATAGCAATTTTACCACCCATAGAGTGACCGATTAAAATCGCACTTTCATAACCTAATGATTTGATAAGAGTAATAACATCTTGTGCCATTTGTTGGTAAGACATCTGCTCAGCACGAAAAGAATCGCCATGGTTGCGAACATCAATTTGAACAGTATCGAAATAGTGTTGAAGGTCGCGACCAAGTACACCCAAATTATTGAGGTCGCCAAACAATCCATGAATAAGAACGACAGGGCTATTGCTCAGTGGATTTTCGGGTTTATGAATAGTATGGTTGAGTAACAGAGTCATATTTTTCTTATCAAAAATTAGGGAAGTGAGACACTTATCATGTCATGGCTATAAAGAAAATCCAAATATTCGAATAAGCATCTTAAATATTAAGGTCATTGGCTAGGTCAATAGAATAGCAGGCGTAAGAAGTTAAATTCAGAAAATTGAATATGACTACGGATTAAAAAGACCTAAAGCGATAGAACGATAACACACTGAAATATCATCAAACTTAGCAGAATGTTTACTTTAAGTTATTGAAATTTTAATTGTTTTGTTTTTTTTAAAACTGTCTTATAATCACACCGCAAATTTTAGTTAAATAAGTACTGGGAAAAAATGAAAACGATAGAAGTTGATGAAGAGCTTTACCGCTATATTGCGAGCCATACACAGCATATCGGTGAAAGTGCATCGGATATCTTGCGCCGTATGTTAAATTTCAAATCCGGGCAGCCAGTACCAGTTAAAGAGATTAGTCAGGCACAACCGGTGGTTAAGGTCGAACCCGCAGCGAGTACACCTGTGGTGGCACAAAATCCAGTTAGAGTCGTTCGAGAATTATTATTGTCTGATGCTTATGCTGAAAAAAGCAAAGCTATCGACCGCTTTATGTTGATTTTATCAACACTGTACAGTTTAGATGCAAAACGTTTTGCCAGCGCAACTGAGCTCATGCATGGTCGTACTCGTGTTTATTTTGCGGGTGATGAGCAAACATTGCTTGCTGCAGGTAAACAATCTAAACCTCGTCATATCCCAGGTACGCCTTACTGGGTGATAACGAATACAAACACGAATCGCAAACGCAGTATGGTTGATGCCATCATGCAGGAAATGCAATTTCCAGCCAATGTGATTGAAAAAGTGAGTAATACAATTTAATAACTGAATTTCACTGATGTTGATAACCAAGCATCAGTGCTTTGGGAGAAAACAAGTGACAATACATGAACGTGCAGGGCAGCTTCCGTTTCAAAGTGACTTGATCAATGTCGCTCAATTAACCGCTCAATATTATACGCAGCAGCCTCAGCCAGGAAATGCTTCACACGCTGTTAAATTTGGTACTTCTGGCCATCGCGGTAGTTCGTTACGCAAGAATTTCAATGAAAATCACATATTAGCAATTGCGCAGGCTATTGCAGATTTACGTAAACAACAAGGTGTTACGGGGCCTTGTTATGTTGGTAAAGATACACATGCATTGTCTGAAGCGGCGTTCATTACAGTGGTTGAGGTATTAGCAGCGAATCAAGTTCATGTGATTGTTCAGGAGAATAACGGCTTTACGCCAACACCTGCGGTCTCTCATGCAATTTTAAGTTATAACCAGTCTCATACTGATATAGCGGATGGCATTGTCATCACGCCATCTCACAATCCACCAGAAGATGGTGGGATCAAATACAATCCAGCTAATGGTGGCCCAGCTGATACTGATTTAACATCAGTCATTGAAAAACATGCCAATCAATTATTGGTAGATAACCTCGTTGGTGTTAAACGTTTAAATTTTGATGTTGCAATGGCAAGTGAATACGTTACAGCACAAGATTTGATCATGCCTTATGTGGTTGCGCTTGGTGAAGTTGTTGATATGGCGGCAATTGCGAAATCAGGGCTGAAAATAGGTGTTGACCCATTAGGCGGCTCAGGCATTGAATATTGGAAAAAAATTGCAGAATATTATCAACTAGATATCGAGATTGTTAATGACCAATTAGATCAAACCTTTCGTTTTATGCCTCTTGACCATGATGGTGTTATCCGTATGGATTGCTCATCTAGTTGGGCAATGGCGGGCTTATTAGGGATGAAAGAGAAGTTTGATTTAGCATTTGCTAATGATCCCGATTATGACAGACACGGCATTGTGACACCAGATGGTCTAATGAACCCTAATCATTATCTTGCCGTTGCGATTGACTATTTATTTCAACATCGCCCGCAATGGGGGAAAGAGGTCGCTGTTGGCAAAACACTGGTTTCCAGTGCGATGATTGACCGCGTTGTTAACGACATTGGTCGTGAACTGGTTGAAGTGCCTGTCGGGTTTAAATGGTTTGTTGATGGCTTATTTAGTGGGAAACTGGGTTTCGGTGGTGAAGAAAGCGCGGGTGCATCATTCCTTAAATTCGATGGTACGCCTTGGTCAACAGATAAAGACGGTATTATCCTGTGCTTGTTAGCAGCTGAAATCACAGCGGTTACAGGCGAAAACCCGCAGCAGCGTTATAATAAATTGGCCAAGAAATTCGGAGCCCCAATTTATAATCGCATTCAGGCCAAAGCCACACACGAAGAAAAAGCTAAGCTGAGTAAATTATCTCCAGAAATGGTTGCAGCTGATATGTTAGCAGGGGATAAAATTACCCAGCGCTTAACGACGGCTCCAGGTAATGGCGCATCCATTGGTGGGTTAAAAATTATGACGGATTATGGCTGGTTTGCCGCAAGGCCTTCAGGAACAGAAGAAGCTTACAAAATTTATTGTGAAAGTTTCCGTGGTGAAGAGCACCTTCGCCTCATTGAAAAGGAAGCAATCGAAATTGTGAGTAAAGTGATCAGTTAATCAATCCCTTCGTTTGAATATCCCGCATTGTTACTTTCGGTAGCAGTTCGGGATATTATCTGTTTTTTATCGTTAATCTCTTCATAAAATTAGGGTTGTTGAGAGTGTGACGAGATTAACAAAATTCTTTTCTTTATTCTGCCCCAAATTCCCCTATAACTTTTCATTATCGCGCGACAATAACCGTTGCAGCTAAAGGCTCACAATGGTACAACTTTAAGCATCTGTGTGAATTTTGCTAACGATAATTGAAGATAGGGTGAGGTCAATGAGTCAGGTTTATAATTTCAGTGCAGGTCCAGCAATGCTACCTGTCGAAGTGATGCGTCGTGCTGAACAAGAATTTTGTAATTGGAAAGGCTTAGGTGTTTCGGTAATGGAAGTCAGCCATCGTGGAAAAGACTTTATTGAAGTGGCGTCCGAAGCAGAACAAAACTTACGTGACTTATTAAATATTCCAGATAACTATAAAGTACTATTCTGTCATGGTGGAGCCCGCGCTCATTTTGCTACTTTGCCAATGAATTTATTAGGGGGCAAAACAACTGCAGATTATATTGTTAGTGGTTATTGGTCAGAATCAGCAGCGAAAGAAGCTGAAAAATACTGCAAGCCGAACGTCATCAACATTACAGAAGAAAAAGATGGCGTTGCAAGCTTAAAACCTATGAGCGAGTGGCCTTTAAGTGATGATGCGGCCTATGTACATTATTGTCCTAATGAAACGATTGGTGGCTTAGCAATCCATGAAGAACCTGATTTCCCCGAAGATAAAATTATCGTTGCGGATTACTCATCTTCCATCCTTTCTAAACCTATCGACGTTAGTCGATATGGCGTGATTTACGCAGGCGCTCAAAAAAATATTGGGCCTGCGGGGCTAACTATTGTCATTATTCGTGAAGATTTATTAGGTAAAGCATCACCGCAAACGCCGTCAGTATTTGATTACACAGTATTAGCAAAGCACGATTCGATGTTTAATACCCCACCAACATTTGCGTGGTATTTAGCGGGTATGGTTTTCAAATGGCTGAAAGCGCAAGGCGGTTTGCAAGAAATGGCAAAACGCAATTATGAAAAATCACAGTTACTCTATAATGCGATTGATGATAGCCAGTTTTATATCAACCGCGTTGCGGTAGAAAACCGTTCTTGGATGAACATACCATTCCAAATGCAAAACCCTGCGTTAGATGCCAAATTTATCGAAGAGGCAAAAGACCAAGGGCTACTTTCACTAAAAGGCCATAAAGTGGCTGGTGGTATGCGTGCGTCTATCTATAATGCGATGCCATTAGATGGTGTGCAGGCATTGGTTGATTTTATGGCTGATTTCGAACGCCATCACGCTCAATAATGAGATTTACCGACTGAAATAGGATGTTCAGTCGGTTATTTGTGCCCTCACGATTCGATTAAAAAGAAAATAGGGTCAAATTTTATTTACTTGCCAACTTCACTGGAGAAACTGCTTTTTATGCAATCCCTGACATTACAACCTATCTCTTCAATTAACGGCACCATCAACTTGCCAGGGTCAAAAAGTGTCTCAAATCGTGCACTGTTATTAGCTGCCATGGCCAAAGGAACGACCACACTCACTAACTTATTAGACAGTGATGATATTCGCCATATGCTGAATGCATTAAGCTTGCTAGGTGTGAATTATCAACTTTCTGAAGATAAAACACGTTGTCGAGTGGAAGGTTTGGGGGGGAATTTATCTCACCCTGATGTGCTAGAAATATTTTTAGGAAATGCGGGAACAGCAATGCGCCCACTAACCGCTGCTTTGTCATTGAGCCACAATGACATTGTGCTCACAGGCGAACCTCGTATGAAAGAGCGCCCAATTGGTCACTTAGTGGATTCGCTAAGAGAAGGTGGTGCTGTCATTGAATATTTAGAGCAAGAAAATTACCCCCCAATTCGCCTGAAAGGTGGTTTTGTCGGTGGGAAAATTTCGGTTGATGGCTCAGTATCAAGCCAGTTTTTAACTGCGTTATTAATGGCAGCCCCTCGATCTGAGCAAGACACGACCATTTCAATTATTGGAGAATTAGTCTCTAAGCCGTATATTGATATAACATTAGCGTTGATGAAAACCTTTGGTGTTGAAGTCGAAAATAATCAATACCAGAACTTTATCATTAAAGGCCAGCAGCAATATCAATCACCAGGTGAATATTTGGTCGAAGGTGATGCATCTTCTGCTTCTTATTTCTTAGCGGCAGCGGCGATTAAAGGCGGCACTGTACGCGTCACAGGTATTGGCCGTAACAGTTTGCAAGGTGACACTAAATTTGCAAACGTGCTTGAAAAAATGGGTGCAACCATTCGCTGGGGGGATGATTTTGTTGAATGTGAACGTGGAACATTAACAGGGATTGACATGGACATGAATGCTATCCCTGATGCCGCAATGACAATTGGTACTGTTGCATTATTTGCCGAAGGTGAAACGGTTATTCGCAATATTTATAATTGGCGTGTAAAAGAAACTGACCGGTTATATGCGATGGCAACTGAGCTACGTAAAGTGGGTGCAGAAGTAGAAGAAGGGCACGATTATATTCGAGTGATACCGCCGAAAAAATTACAGCATGCTGAAATTGAAACGTATAATGACCATCGTATTGCGATGTGCTTTTCTTTAGTTGCACTCTCAGATACAGCAGTAACTATCTTAGATCCAGGTTGTACAGCAAAAACTTTCCCCGACTATTTTGAACAGTTAGCTCGATTAAGTTAATCACCCGATGAAAAGGGTTGATAGCAAAGTATAAATATCAACCTTTTTCATTCCGCATAGAAATCAACTTTCTCTTATTTTATTGCAATCATCAGAACCTGCTTATTTCACAAAATTGATGAATTGGTATAATACCTTCACTGAATTCAATTGTAGGTAGCCAAGGCTATTTGCAGGAAAGGAGATTTTTTATGGTGGCAATCGCCCCTGTAATCACGGTTGATGGACCTAGCGGAGCAGGTAAAGGCACCCTTTGCCAAGCATTGGCAAATGATTTTGGATGGCAACTTTTAGACTCAGGTGCAATTTACCGTGTACTGGCATTGGCTGCACTGCATCATCATGTTGATATCCAATCAGAAGATGCATTAGTGCCTTTGGCTGCAAATTTAGATGTTCGTTTTGTTCCTGAAGAAAATGTATTAAAAGTGATCTTAGAAGGGGAAGACGTTTCCAATCAGATCAGAACAGAAACTGTTGGTAATACAGCCTCACAAACCGCGACATTTCCTCGTGTTAGAGAAGCATTATTAAGACGTCAGCGCGCATTTCGCACGATGCCAGGTTTAATTGCAGATGGTCGTGACATGGGAACTGTTGTGTTTCCTGACGCACCAGTGAAAATTTTCCTTGACGCCTCAGCGGAAGAACGCGCACATCGGCGCATGAAGCAGTTGCAAGAAAAGGGCTTTGATGTTAATTTTGAACGTCTTTTAAGCGAAATAGAGGAGCGTGATTTTCGTGATCGTAACCGTTCCGTTGCGCCTCTTGTTGCCGCGAAAGACGCATTAGTGCTGGATTCCACAAGTATGTCTATTGAGGAAGTTATTGAAAAAGCACGCACCTACGCAAAAAAAATTCTACAATTATCGTGATAATAGGCTTTATTTTAGCTTATAATTAGATAATATACGCACTTACCGCTATGTTGGTTATTTTATTAGCATAGCATTAACCTTACGACATGGAACGTTGTCGGGTATGTGAAACAACCCCATTTGGCGGGAAGCTAAGTGGACGTTAATTAAAAACTCTTGAAGATCATTAATATGACTGAATCTTTTGCTCAACTCTTTGAAGAATCCCTGCAGAATATTGAAACTCGTCCTGGTTCTATCGTCCGTGGTACTGTTGTTGCCATCGACAAAGACGTAGTCCTGGTTGACGCAGGTCTTAAATCAGAATCTGCTATCCCAGTAGAACAGTTCAAAAATGCTCAGGGTGAGCTAGAAATCCAAGTTGGCGACGAAATCGATGTGGCTCTGGATGCAGTAGAAGATGGTTTCGGTGAAACTATCCTGTCTCGTGAGAAAGCGAAACGTCATGAAGCATGGCTGATGCTGGAAAAAGCTTACGAAGAAGCTGAAACTGTAACTGGTGTTATCAACGGTAAAGTTAAAGGTGGTTTCACTGTTGAACTGAACGGCATTCGTGCGTTCTTACCAGGTTCACTGGTAGATGTACGCCCAGTTCGTGATACTACTCACTTGGAAGGCAAAGAGCTTGAGTTCAAAGTAATCAAGCTGGATCAGAAACGCAACAACGTTGTTGTTTCTCGTCGTGCTGTAATTGAATCTGAAAGCAGCGCTGAGCGCGATCAACTGCTGGAAAACCTGCAAGAAGGCATGGAAGTTAAAGGTATCGTTAAGAACCTTACTGACTATGGTGCATTCGTTGATCTGGGTGGTGTTGACGGCCTGCTGCATATCACTGACATGGCTTGGAAACGTGTTAAACACCCAAGCGAAATCGTCAACGTTGGTGATGAAATCAATGTTAAAGTTCTGAAATTCGACCGTGAGCGCACTCGTGTTTCTCTGGGTCTGAAACAACTGGGCGAAGATCCTTGGGTCGCAATCGCTAAACGTTACCCAGAAGGTACTAAACTGACTGGTCGCGTTACTAACCTAACTGACTACGGTTGCTTCGTTGAAATCGAAGAAGGCGTTGAAGGTCTGGTTCACGTTTCAGAAATGGATTGGACTAATAAAAACATCCACCCATCTAAAGTTGTTAACGTTGGTGATGTTGTTGAAGTTATGGTTCTGGATATCGATGAAGAACGTCGTCGTATCTCACTGGGCCTGAAACAATGCAAATCTAACCCATGGCAGCAATTTGCAGAAACTCACAACAAAGGCGACCGCGTTGAAGGTAAAATCAAGTCTATTACTGACTTCGGTATCTTCATCGGACTGGACGGCGGCATCGATGGCCTGGTTCACCTGTCTGACATCTCCTGGAACGTTGCAGGCGAAGAAGCAGTTCGTGAATACAAAAAAGGTGACGAAATCGCAGCTGTTGTTCTGCAAGTCGACGCAGAGCGTGAGCGTATTTCTTTAGGTGTTAAACAGTTAGCTGAAGATCCATTCAATAACTACTTAGCAGCAACTAAGAAAGGCGCAATCGTAACTGGTAAAGTTATCGCGGTTGATGCTAAAGGTGCAACTGTTGAGCTGACTCTGGGCGTTGAAGGTTACCTGCGTGCATCAGAAGCTTCACGTGACCGTGTTGAAGATGCAACTCTGGTTCTGAACGTTGGTGATGATGTTGAAGCTAAATACACTGGTGTTGATCGTAAAAACCGTGTAATCAACCTGTCTGTTCGCGCTAAAGACGAAGCTGATGAGAAAGACGCTGTTGCAGCTGTGAACAAGCAAGAAGATACAGCATTCGGCAACAACGCTATGGCTGAAGCTTTCAAAGCAGCTAAAGGCGAATAATTAAGTGGGGGCAACGGTAATGTTGCCCCTTTGTAGCGGTAGTTTAGGGAGGTACTATGACCAAGTCTGAGTTAATTGAAAGACTGGCTAGCCAGCAATCTCATCTTTCAGCAAAAACCGTTGAGGAAGCTGTAAAGGAAATTCTTGAGCATATGGCTGATACGTTAGCTAGCGGTGAGCGTATTGAAGTCCGTGGTTTCGGCAGTTTTTCTCTTCACTACCGTGCACCACGAGTTGGCCGTAACCCAAAAACAGGTGACAAAGTGGAACTGGAAGGTAAATATGTTCCCCACTTCAAGCCAGGTAAAGAGTTGCGTGATCGTGTAAATATTTACGGTCAATAATAGACTGTAAATCTTAATTATTACATCAAACAGCGCTTGTGTTTAACATGGCGCTGTTTTTTTATATCCTGACCAACACCAACACCAACACCAACACCAACACCAACACCAACACCAACACCAACACCAACACCAACACCAACACCAACACCAACACCAACACCAACACCAACACCAACACCAACACCAACACCAACACCAACACCAACACCAACACCAACACCAACA
>NZ_JAMPNZ010000006.1:0-240936 GCF_028479625.1 Providencia sp. PROV197 | reverse complement strand
AACACCAACACCAACACCAACACCAACACCAACACCAACACCAACACCAACACCAACACCAACACCAACACCAACACCAACACCAACACCAACACCAACACCAACACCAACACCAACACTATTTTTAGAATAAGCGAAAATAATCGTATGAAAACAAAAATAGTATTTAACTACGTATGACTGCGAAGCGCTTCGCAAAAATTTTGTAATTAATATTCTTTATTAAATGCTTTTGGGAAGTTCGTTCTAACGTTGTATTTATGAATTAAAAGTTAAACTAATAAAGGCTAAGTTAGGTATAAGGTTTAAAAATAGATAAAAAATAAAATTACAATGAAAAACGTTCAAAACAGTAATAGGATATGGAAATATAAAGACACAAAATTATCCTTAACATTGGTATCATTCGCTGTTATCGGTGGGGTATTACCTTTGTTATTTATACCTAATCTTTTAAATATTGATGATTCAATTTTTATTTTGTTTTCTTCTGTTTTTTTATTATTTATACGTTTTGTAAATAAAACCCTAAAATTAGTTTTGTTAGTAATGGTTTTCTTTCTATGGGGAAATTGGCATGGTAATAATATAAATAGTAATATAAATTTTTTATCTGAAAGATATCATTATCTGGACATAACAGTCACCAGCTTATCAACTGAAAATAAAGAACAAAAACTAAAAGTTAAAATTGATAAGGTTAATAATAAAGTAATTTACCCACCGCTTTATGCAATATGGAAAAGTAAAGAAATTATATGTGCAGGGCAATCATGGCGAATTAATAGCAAACTAAAGCCTTTACATAACTCTTTGAATGAAGGTAGTTTCGATCAACAACGGCATCAATTAGCGCAACGGGTTGTTGGTATACTAAAGAATAAAGAAAATATGGTATTGGATCCTGAATGCTCCATAAGGCAAAAAATAATCAATAATTTTATAGAGCCACTTAGTATCTTAAGAAATGTAGGGATTATTTATGGATTAATGTTTGGAGAAAGAACATTATTGTCTGAAAAACACTCGCGTTTATTACAGCAGACTGGTTTAACTCATTTAATGGCGATTTCAGGCTTGCATATTGGGTTGGCTTACTATTTAGGGATTCTTATAGCCAGAGGCATACAATATGTGCTTCCCATTCGTTTTATGAATCAGGTTCTCCCTATTGTCTTGGGATTAGTATTAGCATTTTTGTATTCATGGGTCTCTGGCTTTGCAATTCCAGCGACTAGGGCATTGTTTTCACTGATTTTATGGGTTTATATTCGAAACAGCCCATCATTATTCTTTTCTTGGCAGTGGGCGCTTTGGAGTATTGCAGGCATTTTACTATTTGACCCACTTGCTATTTTATCAGATAGCTTTTGGTTATCGAGTTTTGCTGTTTTAGCTATTTTGTATTGGTTGACCGTTTTTCCATTACCTGCACATCTAATTCAAACGAAAGTTATTGGCAAAGTCATAGGTTTAGTTCATTTACAGGTTGGGTTATTGATTTTATTAATACCAATGCAAGTAATTGTATTTAATGGTGTTAATGTCATGAGCATATTTGCCAATTTATGGTTTGTTCCATTGATATCTTGGGGAGTAGTACCCGCAATATTGGCTATTTTTTTAATACCAAATCTAACATTACAAAATTTAATTTTTGGTTTTATAGATAGAGTCATTGATTTTGGATTGCTTCCGCTACCTTTTTTTAGCCGCTATTGGATAGATCTTTTTCATATACCCTATTACCTATTATTTATTTGCTGGTCTATAGCGCTAATATGCCTATTTAGGTGGTATAAAACGTATTTTTCTCTTATTGGGTGCATTGTGGTTTTGATTTTAGTAGAGCGGAGCAACGATAAAAAGCCAGTGCATGACTGGAGTATGACATTACTCGATATTGGGCATGGCTTAGCTGTTATTATTGAGCAAAATAATTTAGCTTACCTATATGATACTGGAAACTCTTGGAAAGGGCATAGCAATGCCAAAAGGCAAATAATTCCTTTTTTAAAACAAAGAAATATAATACCGATGGGAATTATTTTAAGCCACAATCATTTGGATCATACTGGAGGGGTCAGTGACTTAATTAAGGAATATCCGTGGTTGAATTTACGAAGTAGTTTTGGAATTCATTTAGCTAAATCTAAGCAAAAAAAATCGAGTAAGTTTAAAAAGATGATGAATCTACCTTGCGTTAAAGGACAAAAATGGCAATGGGGAAAGTTGATGTTTGAAGTTTTGTGGCCAGAAAAATTATCCGCTATTTCTCATAATAATGATTCATGTGTTATACAGTTTACAGATGGATACCATAAAATCTTATTGACTGGAGATATTGAAAAGAAGGGAGAAGAAAAATTAGTTGAAACTTATAAACATAGCCTCCATTCTTCTATTTTGTTTGCGCCTCATCATGGAAGCCAAACATCATCAACTAACTTATTGTTAAGAAATGTTCAACCTGAAATGGTTCTCGTTTCATCGGCAAGGTATAGCGCATGGAAAATTCCGTCGGAAAAGGTCTATCAAAGGTACAAAAAAAATAATATCCATTGGTTAAATACTGCAGAGAAAGGGCAGTTAACATTATGGTTTAACAAAGAAAATATCAGTGCACGTAGCTACCGCGATGAAATTTCTCCGCGTTGGTATCATCTGTGGTTTGGCTTACCGCTGTTTCCCGAGTAGAATAGTGCGCTTACATTAAGTCTGGTAATTAAAAGTATGAATGATAAAGACCTTTCGACAAAACAAACTTTTCGCCGCTTATGGCCGATTATTGCGCCTTTTAAAGCGGGCTTAATTGTTGCAGCAATTGCTCTTATAATAAACGCTGCTGGCGATGCGTTTATGATTTCGTTATTAAAACCTTTATTGGATGAAGGTTTCGATAAAGCCGATAACGATGTATTAAAATGGCTCCCACTCGCCGTATTAGGTTTAATGGTTGTCCGTGGTGGTTCTAGTTTTGTCTCAACTTATTGTGTTTCTTGGGTTGCAGGTAAAGTTGTGATGAATATGCGCCGTAAACTTTTTGGCCATATGATGGGAATGCCAGTGAGTTTTTTCGACCAACAATCCACGGGAACGCTTTTATCTCGAATTACCTATGATTCAGAACAGGTTGCGTCGTCATCTTCAGGTGCATTAATTACAATTATCCGTGAAAGTGCTTATATCATCGGCTTATTTACGATGATGTTTTACTATAGCTGGCAATTATCACTCATTTTGATTGTTATCGCGCCTATCGTGTCCATTACTATCCGAATTGTTTCTAAGCGTTTTCGTAAGATCAGTAAAAATATGCAAACAGGTATGGGGCATGTCACTGCAAGTGCGGAACAAATGCTAAAAGGGCACAAAGAAGTTTTAATTTTTGGTGGTCAAAAAGTTGAAACTGAGCGTTTTTATAAAGTTAGTAATAATATGCGCCGCCAAAATATGAAGATGGTGACCGCGTCGGCAATTTCAGACCCCATTGTGCAGCTGATTGCCTCATTTGCCCTTGCATTCGTTTTGTATGCAGCAAGTTTTCCTGATATTCGCGATGAACTCACCTCTGGTACTATTGCCGTTGTTTTCTCATCTATGTTTGCATTGATGCGCCCGTTAAAATCATTAACGAACGTCAACGCGCAATTTCAGCGTGGAATGGCGGCTTGCCAAACGTTGTTTGCTATCTTAGATTCCGAACAAGAAAAAGATGAAGGGACTAAAGTTCTCAAGGATGTGAAGGGTAATATCAAATTTGAGAATGTAACTTTTACTTATGCAACAAAAGATCATCCTGCATTAGATGATATTTCTTTTACTTTGCCAGCAGGAAAATCCGTTGCGTTAGTTGGACGTTCAGGCTCTGGTAAATCGACAATTGCCAACCTAATCACGCGCTTTTATGACATTGATAAAGGTTCTATCCAAATTGATGGCCATGATATTCGTGATTACACACTGTCATCATTGCGTAGCCAAGTTGCTCTTGTATCGCAACATGTTTACCTTTTTAACGATACGATAGCGAACAATATTGCTTATGCAACGGATGGAAGCTATAGCCGTGAGCAAATTGAAAAAGCGGCTGAAATGGCTTATGCCATGGACTTTATTGCTAAGCTTGATAAAGGGTTAGATACCGTTATTGGTGAAAACGGTGTCATGCTTTCAGGTGGACAACGCCAGCGTATTGCAATTGCACGTGCTTTATTACGTGATGCACCAATTTTGATCCTTGATGAGGCGACATCAGCACTTGATACAGAATCAGAACGTGCAATCCAAGCTGCACTTGATGAGTTACAGAAAAATAGAACATCATTGGTAATAGCTCACCGGTTATCAACAATTGAAAATGCAGATGAAATTTTAGTTGTACAAGATGGTCATATCATTGAGCGTGGAACACATACATCGTTGCTAGCGCAAAATGGGGCTTATTCTCAATTACATAGTATTCAATTTAAACAATGATAGAACGTATTTGGTCTGGCAAATCATGGCTGTATGTATTACTATTGCCGTTATCTTTTCTTTATGGATTGATAGCAATAATACGCCATGCAGCTTATAAAGTCGGACTAAGTCGCTCTTGGAAAGCACCAATACCTGTGGTTGTGGTGGGAAACCTCACAGCTGGAGGTAATGGCAAAACGCCAGTGGTAATCTGGTTGGTTGAGTCGCTGGTAAAAGAAGGCTATCGAGTGGGGGTGGTGTCTCGCGGTTATGGTGGAAAAGCAGAGAGTTACCCACTTGTTCTTGATGAAAATACGTCAACAACAGCTGCTGGTGATGAGCCTGTTCTAATTTACCATCGTACTAAAGCCCCCGTTGCAGTAGCCCCTAAACGTAGTGATGCAGTCAAAGCACTTCTGGCCGTGCACGAATTGGATGTGGTCATCACTGATGATGGTTTGCAGCATTATGCATTGCAACGTGATTATGAAATCGTTGTGATTGATGGTCAGCGTCGTTTCGGTAATGGGTGGTGGCTACCTGCTGGGCCCATGAGAGAACGAGCGGGGCGTTTAAATAGTGTGAATGCATTAATTGTCAATGGTGGACAGCCAGAGGGGCGTGAAGTATTGATGACCCTAGAAGGTGACACTGCGGTTAATATTGTGACTTCAGAAAATCAGCCTGTTACCCAGCTTCAATCAGTAGTTGCAATGGCTGGAATTGGGCATCCGCCTCGTTTTTTTGCCTCTTTAGAGCATAAAGGGCTTACGTTGATGAATACCCACGCTTTTGCTGACCACCAAGATTATGAGCAAAAACAACTTGCTGCTCTTGTTAAACCTACCCAAAGCTTACTGATGACTGAAAAAGATGCCATTAAATGCCGCTCATTTGCACAGCCAAATTGGTGGTTTTTACCTGTAAAGGCGCAATTATCATCCAATGGTGAGCAAAAAATCCTAAGTGAAATAAAAAAACTTATCACAAATAACAAAAATGCTTGCCACTAACACTTCACTATGATAATAATATCGCCACTGTGATATAGGTCTAATTATTATGTATCTAGATACAATACAGTAATAATTGGATTTTATACTAGCTTAATTTCACGCTCCGTTCTTTAGTTAGTCTTCATATCCTCGCACATCAACGCTGTTAAATCGTTGTTACTTAGTTTTGTCATCATAATGTCAAAATAGACTGTTAACTTCACAGTAGATGCGTGGTGCCTGAAATCTACATTTACGGGCGTTATAAAAGATGCACACTAATTTAGTGCATCAATTGGTAAAAGTTTAATTACTCTTTAATGTATTAATAGATCGGCAATATATAAATGGGAAGCAAGAAAGAGTAATGATACAAAAATAAAAAGGTATTGTTCTTAGAACAAAAGGAGTTTTAATATGAATTTTCAATTACATATGGGTCGAGTTAAATGGTTTGACGCAAAAGAAGGTTACGGTTTTATTTCACCTTTTAATGGTGGAGATGATGTATTTGTGACAACAAAATCAATTGCTAATAAAAAAATTAAATCATTGTTTGAAGGTCAAAACGTTGAGTTTTCCTTAACTCGCAGTTCCGATGGCATAACGGCTGCTGACGTTATTGCTTACTAAATAAAAACAGCACAATTTCTCCTGCTTTCATCCTCTCATCTTCGCAGGCGATCTTAATCAGAAAGATTAAAGTTAACGGTGATATCTGCATGTGATATCCTGACTCTAAGTGAGTCAAATCCATTCGGGAGAAAACATGGATCACCGTTTACTTGAAATCATTGCCTGCCCTGTTTGCCATGGCAAATTAAGTTACAACAAAGAACACCTCGAACTTATCTGTAAGTTTGATCATCTGGCCTATCCCATTCGAGATGGCATCCCCGTTTTACTCGAAAACGAAGCGCGCCAAGTCTCATTAGATGAAGGACAATAATCGCCATGTTTACGGTTATTATTCCTGCGCGTTATGCATCAACCCGTTTACCTGGCAAGCCGCTGGCTGATATCCATGGTAAACCGATGGTTGTTCGAGTGATGGAGCAAGCCATTAAATCAGGTGCAGACCGAGTGATTGTCGCAACAGACCACCAAGATGTGGCGAATGCGGTCATTGCTGCGGGTGGCGAAGCGTGTATGACTAACCCTGATCACCAATCAGGTACAGAAAGATTAGCTGAAGTTATTGATACATATGGCTTCTCTGATGATGAAATCATTGTGAATGTACAGGGTGATGAGCCGTTAATTCCGCCTGAAATTATTAGCCAAGTTGCTCATAACCTTCAAGGCAGTAAAGCGAATATGGGCACTCTAGCTGTACCAATTCATGATGCACATGAAGCTTTCAACCCAAATGCAGTGAAAGTGGTGACAGATCATGAAGGGTATGCATTGTACTTTTCCCGTGCAACGATCCCTTGGGATAGAGACAATTTTGCGAAAAACCATGATTCGATAGGTGATTTTTTCTTACGCCATATTGGTATCTATGCTTATCGTGCAGGCTTTATTCGCCGTTATATTCATTGGGAAGCGAGCCCGCTAGAGAAAATCGAAATGCTTGAGCAACTTAGAGTGCTTTGGTATGGCGAAAAAATTCATGTGGACGTTGCAAAAGTGACACCGGGGGCAGGTGTTGATACACCAGAAGACCTAGAGTTGGTGAGAAAACAATTCTTATCATAGGTATTTATTCGCTTTTACCAATGGCATGATGCGATAAAAAAGGCGTAACCTTAATGAGTTACGCCTTTTTGTTTTTATTCGGAAACAACTAACTCAGGTGTGCTGAGTGATTCTTCCAAGGCTTGAGTATTGTCAGGCTTTATATGCCACCAAATCGTGCCAATAAACTCGTACCAAGCTCGCTCGCTATGGCTGAAGTAATAGGATGAAGGAATATATTTTTCCCATGGATTAATACCACTGCTAATGGCTAATTGATTTGCAGGGGCTGGATAAGGCTGCATACCTCTATCGGTGAACATTGTAATAGCCCTTGGCAGATGGTTAGCGGATGTCACAAGTAAAAATGGCGCTTTACCAATGATTTTCTCAACCTCGTAAGCCTCTTCTTGTGTATCTTTGGGGTCAGTGAGTGGGATTGTATCTGACTCAGGAACACCCAATGACTGTGCTACGTTAGCTGCAACTTCGGCACTGCTCATCGTGCTGTTGGCTTTTCCGCCTGTGAATATCAGTTTGCTCCCAGGGTGTTTAAGATATAAACGCACGCCTTCGGTGACCCTTGGCAGGCTGTTATTTAATAAATTAGCGCTTGGGCTCCAATCAGGGTTATAGGTAAAACCACCGCCTAAGACTACGATGTACTTGATATCATTTGGTGGGTTTTCTGTGATTAATTCATAGCGTTTATTGTATTTACCCTCAATAGGGGCGAGCAAGCTATCTGAAACGGGTTGTAAACCAAGTAGCGCTATTAACACTAAGCTCGCGGTTGTTAAGCTTTTCCCCCATTTTTGCCAGCGAGTAAACCACAGTAAAAGCAGCCCGATAGCCCCAATGATGAGCAATAGTGGCAATGGCATCAAAAGTGAGCCAATGTACTTCTTTAAGAAAAATAACATAATCAAGCCTATATTTAGGGGACTAACCACTGCCAATACTCGGTATGAGTCTGGCAAATTTGCTACATAAGACAACGAAAATTAGCGTTAATAATGCCAAAATGAAATTCGCTGAGCAAAAAAAACTACTATGCAAAAATATAGCTATTATCTGTTATAATTTACGTTTCAATTGTCGCCAACATCTTGTGTGATAAGCACAATACTCAGTGATAATATTCATGATTAGATAAATTTTCATCAAAATATGGATGAAATTGGCTAATTTTGAATGTTTTTGCGACAAATTGGCCCATAAATATGCTGTAAATGACGAATGATAGGCAACTGGATAGCACATGGCAGACCGCAACTTTGATGATATTGTCGATAAATTTGCAAAAAATATCTACGGAACGACCAAAGGCAAAATACGTGAAGCGGTGGTTTGGCAAGACTTAACTCAACTATTAGAGACCCAGTTTAAGGGAAAAACGCTACGGATCCTTGATGCAGGTGGCGGAGAAGGCCATTTTTCGCGCAAATTAGCGGCATTAGGTCATCAAATCATACTTTGCGATTTATCCGAAGAGATGTTGGAACGTGCTCGTGAGTTAGCCAAAGAAGAGGGAATTATTGGTAACATGCAGTTTGTCCATTGTGCAGTACAAGATATTGCACAATATGTTGATGAACCAGTTGACCTTGTTCTTTTTCACGCGGTTCTTGAATGGATTAGCGATCAAAAATATGCAATTGAACAGCTGGCAGATATAATCAGACCAGAAGGCGTATTTTCTGTCATGTTCTATAATGCAAATGGCTTGGTTATGCGTAATGCAATTTTAGGTAATTTTCATCTTGCAACACCGCATATCCAACGTCGGCGTAAACGTTCGTTGTCACCGCAAAAACCGCTATTTCCTCAGCAAGTTGATGAGTGGTTAGCAGAGTGTAAGATGGATATCTTAGGGAAAAGCGGTGTCCGGGTTTTCCATGATTATTTGCAAAGTCGGCAGTTACAGCAAAAAGATTTTCCTGCGTTGTTGGCGCTTGAACAACAATATTGCCGTGAGGAACCGTATATCAGCATGGGGCGCTATATTCATGTCATGGCACGCAAACAAATACAAAAGGACGATTTATGAGTGATTTTTCCCAGACCGTCCCTGAGCTCGTGTCTTGGGCACGAAAAAATGATTTTGCAATTTCACTTCCCGCTGAACGTTTAGCATTTTTACTTGCCGTTGCTGTACTGAATAGTGAGCGGGTGAATGGTGAGATGAGCGAAGTGGAATTGGTCGACGCCTTCCGCGAGGTTTGCAAAGGGTTTGAACAAACGACAGAGTCACTGGCGGTACGCGCAAATAATGCCATCAATGATATGGTACGCCAGAAAATATTTAACCGCTTTGCAAGTGATATTGTCGAAGGTAATGCAATTTATCGTTTGACACCATTAGGCATTGGTATTAGTGATTACTATATTCGCCAACGTGAATTTTCAACGTTACGGCTTTCGATGCAGCTTTCTATCGTTGCAGGGGAATTGCAACGTGCGGCAGAAGCTGCCGAAGAGGGCGGTGATGAGTTTTATTGGCATCGTTATGTTTTTGCTCCGCTAAAATATTCTGTAGCTGAAATCTTTGATAGCATTGATTTATCCCAGCGAATAATGGATGAGCAACAAAATTCCGTAAAAGAAGATATTGCAGCACTGCTAAACCAAGACTGGCAAGCGGCGATTGCCAACTGCGAACAATTATTGTCAGAAACCTCAGGAACTCTGAGAGAATTGCAAGATACGTTAGAGGCCGCAGGGGATAAACTACAAGCTAACTTGCTACGTATTCAAGAAGCGAACATGAATGCGCCTATATTTTCAGATATGGTTGATAGGTTAGTTTTTGATTTGCAAAATAAATTAGACCGTATTGTGAGCTGGGGGCAACAATCCATTGATCTTTGGATTGGCTATGATCGTCATGTTCATAAATTTATCCGTACTGCGATTGATATGGATAAAAATCGCATATTTTCTCAGCGGTTACGTCAATCCGTTCAACATTATCTCGACAGCCCTTGGGCACTCACTTACACCAATGCTGACCGATTATTCGACATGCGAGACGAAGAACTTGCCTTGCATGATGAAGAAGTCACAGGTGAGTTACCATCAGAACTGGAATTTGAAGAATTTAGCGAATTAAATGATAGGCTTGCAGAACTAATGGAAGCAGAACTCGCGTTCTATAAAACAGAGCAGCGTCCATTAGATGTTGGTCGTGTATTACATGATTACTTGCAGCAGTATCCGCAAAAACGTCATTTTGATGTGGCGCGAATTATTATTGATCAAGCTGTAAGATTAGGTATCGCAGAGGCTGATTTGGCGGGATTACCGGCAGAATGGCAAGCTATTAATGATCACGGAGCCAAGGTACAGGCACATGTCATCGACAAATATTGAACAATTTATGCCAGTTAAGCTGGCTCAAGCATTAGCTAACCCTATTTTTCCAGAGCTAGACAGCCAATTGCGTTCAGGTCGTCACATTAGCATTGATGACCTTGATAACCACGCATTTTTGATGGATTTTCAGGAAGCGTTAGAGCAATTTTACGCACGTTATAACGTTGAGTTAATCCGTGCGCCAGAAGGTTTTTTCTATCTGCGTCCTCGCTCAACCACATTAATCCCACGCTCCGTATTGTCTGAGTTGGATATGATGGTTGGGAAAATCCTTTGTTACCTCTATTTGAGTCCAGAGCGCTTAAGTAACCAAGGTATTTTTACCTCACAAGAGTTATTTGAGGAGCTGCTATCGCTGGCAGATGAAAGCAAATTATTGAAATTTGTTAATCAGCGCTCGACAGGGTCTGACCTTGATAAACAAAAATTGCAGGAAAAACTAAGAACCTCACTAAACCGTTTACGCCGTTTAGGCATGGTGCATTTTTTGCAAAATGATTCGAGTAAATTCATTATTAGCGAATCGGTTTTCCGTTTTGGTGCTGATGTGCGCAGTGGTGATAATCCGCAAGATGCCCAATTACGTATGATCCGTGATGGTGAAGCTATTTCCCTCGATGGTGAATTATCACTCAAAGACAGTGATGACGACGAAGTCGAAGATAGCCAAGACCCAGCAGAAAGTGATGAGGATGAAGAATAATGATTGAACGCGGAAAATTTCGCTCACTGACGCTGGTGAACTGGAACGGTTTTTTTGCTCGTACTTTTGACCTTGATGAGCTGGTGACTACACTCTCAGGGGGGAATGGTGCAGGTAAATCGACGACCATGGCGGCGTTTATTACTGCCATGATCCCTGATTTAACCTTGCTGCATTTTCGTAATACCACAGAGGCGGGTGCGACATCGGGTTCCCGTGATAAAGGCTTACACGGTAAATTACGTCCGGGTGTCTGTTATGCCATCTTGGATGTGCTGAACTCAAAACACCAGCGTGTCATGGTCGGGGTGCGCTTACAACAAGTCGCTGGGCGTGATAAAAAAGTCGATATTAAGCCATTTATGGTGCAAGGTGTGCCACTTGCCACTGTACCGACCGAAATTTTAACGGATGTGATTGATGGGCGTCAGGCCAAGGTTATTCCATTAAATGAGTTAAAAGAAAGACTTGAAGAGCAAGATGGCATTTTATTCAAGCAATTCAACTCGATAACTGATTACCACTCGATTCTGTTTGAATTAGGCGTATTGCCTAAACGCCTGCGTTCAGCAGGGGATCGTAGTAAATACTACCGTCTTATTGAAGCCTCGCTGTATGGCGGGATTTCAAGTGCAATCACGCGTTCATTACGTGACTATTTATTACCAGAAAACAGCGGAGTCCGTAAAGCGTTCCAAGACATGGAGGCTGCACTACGGGAAAACCGTTTAACCCTTGAAGCTATCCGCGTTACTCAATCAGACCGTGATCTATTCAAACATCTGATTAGCCAAGCCACAGACTATGTTTCTGCGGATTACATGCGCCACTCAAATGAACGACGCATTCACCTTGATGCGGCATTGGCAGCACGTAATGAACTCTACGCTAGCCGTAAACAACTCCGTGTTGAACAAGTTCGCAGTGTTGAAATGGCGCGTGAATTAAATGAGCAAAATGGCTCGTCAACAGAGTTAGAGGCGGACTACCAAGCAGCAAGTGATCACTTAAACTTAGTGCAAGCAGCCCTTCGCCAGCAAGAGAAAATCGACCGTTATCAAGCTGATATCGAAGAGCTGACATATCGCCTTGAAGAACAAAGTGAAGTTGTTGCACAAGCGACAGAATCACAAGAGGAATTTGAAGCACGTGCTGAAGCGGCGGAAGTTGAGGTTGATGAATTAAAAAATCAGCTCGCCGATTACCAGCAAGCGCTTGATGTACAGCAAACGCGCGCCATTCAATATCAACAAGCACTGCATGCGCTGAATCGTGCACGTGATCTGTGTCAATTACCTGAATTAACCATCGATAATGCAGATGAATGGTTAGACACGTTTGAGGCCCGGGAACAGCAAGCAACCGAAGCCTTATTGGCACTTGAACAAAAAATGAGTGTAGCAGATGCTGCACACAGCCAATTTGAGCAAGCCTATCAACTCGTTAAGAACATGGTGGGTGAGGTGAGTCGCAGTGATGCTTATCAACAAGCGCGTGCATTATTGCGTGATTGGTCATCCCAGCAACATTTAGCTGAGCGTGTTCAACCTTTACGTATGCAACTCTCTGAATTACAACAGCGTTTAAGTAGCCAGCAAAATGCAGAAAGGTTACTCGCTGAGTTTTGTAAACGCCAAGGACAGAGCTATGAGCCCGATGAGCTCGATGCCTTAATGGCAGAGCTTGAAGCTCAGCAAGAAGAATTAAGTGTTGGTGTAAATGAAAGTGGTGAACGACGCATGCAAATGCGCCAAGAGCTTGAACAAATTCGTCAGCGTATTGCTCAGCTTTCAGCGAAGGCTCCTGCGTGGATTGTTGCTCAAGAAGCGTTAACGCAACTGAACGAACAATCGAGCGAGGCATTCGATTCAAGTACCGCTGTTACTGAGTTTATGCAGCAATTGCTCGAACAAGAGCGCGAAATTACTGTTGAACGTGATGAAGTTGCAGCCCAGCGCCGCGATCTTGAAAAACAAATTGAGCGTTTAAGCCAGCCAAGTGGGGCAGAAGACAGCCGCATGTTAGCGCTGGCAGAGCGTTTCAATGGTGTTTTACTGTCTGAAATCTATGATGATATTACCATTGAAGATGCCGCTTATTTCTCAGCGCTATACGGCCCAGCTCGCCACGGTATCGTGGTACAAGACCTTGATGTGGTTCGTAGCCAGCTGGATTCACTACAAGATTGCCCAGATGATGTGTATTTCATTGAGGGAGACCCATCTTCTTTCGATGATAGCGTTTTTGATGCTCAAGAGTTTGAAAATGCCGTTTTAGTACGTTCATCTGAGCGCCAATGGCGTTATTCGCGCTACCCTGAATTGCCACTGTTTGGCCGTGCAGCGCGTGAAAGTCATTTAGAGTCGCTCACAGCAGAACGTGATGAACTCGCAGAGCGTTATGCGACACTCTCTTTTGATGTGCAAAAAATTCAGCGTGCACACCAAGCATTTAGTCGCTTCATTGGCCAACATATTTCCGTGGCGTTTGAAAGTGATCCTGAAGCTGAAATTCGGACATTAAATCAAAAGCGTACTGAACTTGAACGTGCATTAAGCCAATATGAAGAACAAACTTCGCAGCAACGCCAGCAGTTTACTCAAGGTAAAGAAAGCTTAGCTTCTTTGAATCGTCTCTTACCTCAAATGGGGTTACTGCTCGATGAAACCTTGGCGGATAGAGCGGAAGAAATTAGCGAAGAGCTGATTGAAGCAGAAGAAGCGGCACATTTCCTGAATAAACATGGAAATGCGTTAGAAAAATTAGAGCCGATTGTGACAGTATTGCTCAGCGATCCTGAGCAGCACGACCAATTGCGTAAAGATTATGATACTGCAAAACACACACAGCAAAATGCGAAGCAGCAAGCCTTTGCTGTGGTTGAAGTTGTCCAGCGCCGTGCTCACTTTAGTTACAGTGACTCGACAGGTATGGTCAATGAAAATGCCGACTTAAACGAAAAATTACGCCAACGTTTAGAACAAGCGGAAACAGAACGTACACGTGCTCGTGAGCAATTACGTCAGCACCAAGCTCAATCTGCTCAATATCACCAAGTTTTTGCTTCATTACGTAGCTCTTTTGAAACGAAGCAAGAAATGCTGAAAGAGCTAGAAGCTGAAATGCAGGAAATCGGTGTTAAAGCCGACCCAGATGCGCAAGAACGGGCTCGGATTCGTCGTGATGAATTACATCAACGAGTAATGGAAAATCGTAGTCGTATTAATCAGTTAGAAAAGCAGCTAACACTATGTGAAGCTGAAATGGATAACTTACAAAAACGTCTACGCAAACTCGAAAAAGATTATTACCAGCTGCGTGAGCAAGTCGTTTCGGCGAAAGCGGGTTGGTGTGCAGTAATGCGTTTGGTGAAAGATAACGGTGTTGAACGCCGCTTACACCGTCGTGAACTTGCATATACCGATGGTGACAGCCTGCGTTCAATGTCGGATAAGGCGCTAGGGGCCCTACGTCTAGCTGTGTCAGATAACGAGCATTTGCGTGATGTTTTACGTCTATCGGAAGACCCAAAACATCCAGAGCGTAAAATTCAGTTCTTTATTGCCGTTTATCAGCACCTACGTGAGCGTATTCGCCAAGATATCATTCGCACTGATGACCCGATTGATGCGATTGAACAAATGGAAATTGAGCTTGCACGTTTAACGGAAGAATTAACAGCACGTGAGCAAAAACTGGCCATTAGTTCGAAAAGTGTGGCGAATATTATCCGTAAAACAATTCAACGTGAGCAAAACCGCATCCGTATGCTTAACCAAGGGTTACAGGCTGTGGCATTTGGTCAGGTTAAAGGGGTACGTCTAAACGTCAATATTCGCGAAAGCCATGCACTGTTATTGAGCGTGCTATCGGAAGAAAGTGAGATGCACCAAGACTTATTTACTAGCCAACGTTTAACGTTCTCTGAAGCTATGGCAAAACTGTATCAGCGTCTGAATCCACAAGTGGATGTTGGGCAGCGTTTACCACAAACTATCGGGGAAGAGCTGTTAGATTATCGTAACTATTTAGAGTTAGATGTAGAGGTTAATCGTGGCTCAGATGGTTGGTTAAAAGCAGAAAGTGGTGCGTTATCAACAGGTGAAGCTATCGGAACAGGGATGTCAATTCTTGTGATGGTAGTACAAAGTTGGGAAGAAGAGTCACGGCGTTTACGAGCTAAAGATATTATTCCTTGCCGTTTATTATTCTTAGATGAGGCTGCACGCTTAGATGCTAAGTCAATAGCAACGCTATTTGAGCTGTGTGATAGGCTAGAGATGCAATTGATTATTGCAGCGCCGGAGAATATTAGTCCAGAAAAAGGGACAACCTATAAATTGGTTCGTAAAGTGATTGGTAATAATGAGCACGTACATGTTGTTGGTCTAAAAGGGTTTGGGCAAGAGACTCCTAATACAGTAACACCAGCATTACAGTAATTAGTTACCTGAATAAAATGAAGGCCGATATTTATTTTTAAATATCGGCCTATTACATTTGATTAAAGCTATTCTTGATTATTTACAACTCCTTTTCCCTGTTGAATTAAATCACAAGTACCAAGTTATCTAATCTTTTTAATAATATACCAAAGTGCTAAATTTATTGGCAATTACTTAGATAGTTTCGAAATAGTATGAATAAAATCAATAAACCCTGGAGTTTGATATCTGGACATAGACCTATATCTAATTTAGGTCATAAATACAAGACGAATCCTACCATATAAAATTAATTATTATTAATTTGATACATAAAACTCAATTGAATCTATTACCTACATAGTTGACTAAAAAATACTTCAATAAGTAGTGTTTATTTCAAATTGGTAATGTATTTATATTAAATATAAATATTGAACTCTATCCTATAATATTGTTTTTAATGTTAAATTATTTAACTAATATGATTTTTAATTGTAATATTGTTTTGCTAATTGTTTTATTTAAACATTTTTGTTCATTTTAAATTATATGGAGATTTTTAATAATGGGTAATATTGTAGATGGTGTTGATTTTTCACAAACTCAATTTATTGAATATTTTACAAGTGATGAAAATAGGGGCATCTATTCGACTGTATTTAATGAATATGGTTTGGATTTATCTAAATTGCCTGGATATTGTTATGGTTTTTCAAGTTCATTTTTAACATATGCTGCAGAAGGTAATGGTGAAAAATTCCTGAAAATGTTGAATCACTTAAATTATGTGTTAACTAATGATGAAGGAAAATCAGTACACTTGAGTAAAATAAAACAAGATGCACTAAAAATACATGCGAAAGAGATATTAGATTATTACATGCTAGATGTCATAACGACCCAAAATTTTAATGAAAAAGGTATGTTATATAGCGATTATGTCGAAAATTTATTAGGTGTTGACCTTGTTACAAAAAAAAGAAACTTCATTGAATATGTAGAAGAAATTTTTGAATATAACCATCTTTTAGCATTGAATAAAAATATAGAAAATAGTGATTATTATGATTACTTAAACAATGGAATTAAAATTAAAACTAAAAAATATTGGGAGGCGTTACATGCAGAGCCATCATTTTTTGAAACAAATGACGGAAAGGCAGTTGTATCAGATCCACTATTCATAAAGTTAAAAAATAAATTTAAATCTAAATTGAAAACAATTAATGAAAATTATAGCCACTCAGATATAACCTTTTTTGTGGATGTAATAATCACAGATGTTCAAAGAGATCTTTATTTAGAGTTGGAAAGTTATAATAGAAAAAGAGGAATTGCAAACTCAAGGAAAAATATAAACAATTATGGGAATCAAGGTTTATATGAAATTAAGTTAAGTGAATTAAGTTCTAGTTTGATGGAGCATACTCGTAATAGTAAAGAGCCCTTTTTATGCCATTTTTCATCAGAGCAACACTCAATGGCGATCAGTGTTAATTATGATGATGAAAATAAAAATTGGAAATATAGATTCTTTGATCCTAATGCGGGCACTTATATGGCCGATGAACATCAAGTATTTGTTGATTTTATAGAGCACTTTATCTCTATGAATAAAGAGAATTATAATTTTAGTTCATTTGAGAATGGTGAGCATAAAGTTTATATTTCTATAGTTGGAAATTCTGCAACTCAAAGTGATAGAGGAAAATTTAAAGGAATAGAAGCTAAAAGACTAAGGGACCTAGAAATAAAATTATTAATAGAAAGAAAAGAAATAATTGAAGATAATGAATTAAGTATAAAGCTAATTTATACAGGCTATAATGAACAAAAAAATATAGTAGAAGCTCAAGTTACAGTTAATGGTAAGATAATTACTATTTTTTCAGATGTTATGGAATTTACTGATTTGTTCGATAAGTTGAAATCTAGCAAAGATTTATTAAAGACAATAGAGGGGGATATATTCATTTCTAAAAATGAATATAAAGTATATCAAGTTAACCACAGGTTTAATATTAATGAAGATAAAAAAATTGAACAGTATATTGATAATAACAAGGTGATAGCTAAATTAGATACAGATTTCTTTGACACACATATTAATCATATGAAAGAGGATCGATTGCTTACCTTAGCTGGAGAACAATCAGCGAGTACTGAAAAAATTGACTCCTGGCTTGACCCATATGAAATATACCAAGCAGAGCGTGCTAAAGATGCTGATCCTGACAGAGCAAGAAAGCCCACTGAGTATAGTTATAATGTCATTGTTCAAATTGAAGGGGATGAGATATCAAGTAAAGCGACTGCGCATGCTTTCTCTAAACACCCAGATAACTCAATGATTATTCAATATGACATAAAGTCTCGTCAATATAAAATAATTCATGGTGAAATTAACCGACTTAATTTAGATAGGGTCAGATGGATAACTGTTGGTCACGGTGGTTATATCGGTGGCGGTAAGCCAACTTTATATGGAAAGAATACACCTGAACAATTTGCGGAAGGAATGAGTTATTTACGTAAAAAAATATTAAATAGTCAAAGTCCAGATAAATTAGTGTTAATTGGTTGCAATTTAGGCCGAGGAGGAGTTAGTGAAAACTTTGCATTTGGTGTCACTGGAGCCCTCGCTGAAAAAGGCATGAAGATGCCTATTATTGCCTATAATCGAAAAGTAAGTGTTATTTATATGGGTAATAAGTTGATCGTGCCTGATGACACGGTATTAGATTCAATAACCACTAAACACTTCAAGCAAACCTATCAATTTGATCCGAAAATATTGGAAATTAACATTAATAATAAACTAGGAGCCGTCTATTTTATTGATGAGCTACGTCGCGGTGAAATAGATTTTAAACAGTTAATAGACAATGAAAATCATTTTATGTTTGAGGGATTAGGTATGATTCCTGGGATAGATTCATTTGCTAGTTTTAGGGACGGTGACTCATATAATATAGACTTTAATTTGCTAAGAAAAGTAGCTTACAATCCAGAAGGTTATAAACAATTTATCGATGAGGTGGCAAAACATAAAGGGGAGCTGCCTGATGACTTTCATGCCTATTTTTCTAATAAATTGCGTAAGCTAGATACACCAATATGGGAAATGGTTGATGCGGACTATATAAAAAATAACCCTTTAAGAAATCGGGGGCAGGATGGTTCATTCATTACTGTCGTAATACGCTTGACTGGAGAATCTAAAGGGCTAGATATGGCACAGAGGTTAGCAAGGTCAGAACCTGATAACGTCATGATTATTCAGGCAGACCCTAACCTAGAACAATGGGACATGAAGCAATGGAATTTAGAATATGGTTCGGTTTCTAATTTACAGAGCAAAGAAAAACCCGTTAGATGGGTTTTGATTGGTGACTCTGATACGGTTATCAAAACAAATAAAAACTTACACTCTTTATTAGCAAATATACGAGACGAATACCCGTTTATTAACCCTAAGCAAATTTTATTCCAAGGGATTGATACAACAATGGTTACTACGGCTGGAGATCACAAGCAGTTTACTAATGACTTATCAACGAAGCTTAAAGAGTTTGGTTTTGACTCGCAAGTAATCTCGAAATTAACATTCCAACCTGTATCTAAACCGATATCTCAGCCAGTAGCCACAAACCATATGCAGGCAACGCTTACAGCCAATAATAATCATGAATATTTGAGCACATTGCTTGAGAATATAGCACTTGAAAATACTGTAATCAAAGATATAAATATTACAGATCATCCTTATTTAGCTAATTACTTTACGGATTCTAATGGTCAGCTTGATATTAAAAAATTAAAAATTGCAATTTATGATCCTTTAGTTAGCCCTAAAGTAAACGAATATTTAAATCAAGCAAAAAACGAAGATTTAACGCAGTGGAATAGTCTATTTAAATCGAAGCCATTAGGTTCACTACAAGAGCAAGCAGGTAATATTAATAGAATATTAGTCTCTATTCAAAATGACCTATCGTACATTAATAAATTAAGCGAAGATTCTATTGAACAATTGAGGGTATTATTCCCTGCTATTAATGGATTCGATAAAGGAAAAGTGCTCGCGTTATCGACTGACCGCAATGCCTTCATGTTACTAAGCCTTGATTTAAAAAATTTTAGTCAACTGAATCCTTATAATTTTGACTCAGAAGACGCTCCTTTAAAAGGGCTGTTATTGGATAAAGCCTTATCATTATATCAAGAAAATAATAGGCAGAGGCAGCAGCAATTTAATCAGTTAATAAATAATACGAAAAATAACTCCAATGGAAGTGAAGTTAATTTAATTAACCATGGAATGATTAGACAACATGGCTATTCAGAAAATCTAGACAAAAAGTTAGGGCTTACCTATGGTTTGGAATCATTATTAGGCGATATTGATTCAGCTCGAATTTTGATGAAAAGAAAAGCATATTTAGAGCAGCAGCAACACGAAGGCTTATTAAGCAATAGTGAAGAGGTGTTACTAAAGAAACTAGAACAGTATTCAAGCCATATTGATAGAGGATTGAGCGATACGGGTATTTTGGTGGAAGACCTACATCTATCCAATATTTTAACGGCTGAGCTATCTGATGTAGAGCTGTATAAGGGCGCAATATATTTATTAAAAGGAGAGTCAACCACCTATACAGTAACATATAAACTTCAAGATGGTATTTATCAATATAGCTTATTTGATCCGAACGGTATTCAAATTCAAGTTAAACAACAAAATAAAAGGCAAGCCAAGAGTGATTTTAGAAAAGTATTAACGAGCTATTTAAATGAGGAAATTTCTATTGAAAATGGGAAATGGGTATCACGGGCAAAGCATGCTGGCTTTATAGTTGACAGTAATGGTGAGCCAAGAGGAACGATCGTATTTATTGACCCTCTCTCTACTGATCTTAAAGAACGTATGAGCCTCTATAGTCAGCAACGAAACGATATTATTAATCATACAGATTTTAATGAACCTAAAAATAGTTGGATTAATATTAAAGGTGAAGACATATCGCTAGCTAAATTGCAGAAATTAGGGACTACAATTGATGGAAAAGCGATAACAGTTGAAGAAACTAGAAGTGAAGGTTGGTCAAATAAAATTCGTTTTAATGCGCAAAGCCTTGCAGCTGAATTAACTTTATTGAGCGGTAGCGACTCAGATCTCGCCTTTCTAAAAGCACTGAGTCTGCAATTAAATGATACCGATATAGCAGATATTGTAGAGTATGATGCAGACTTTCGCGATACTGCAATATTAAAAAAACAATTAAAATATCTAGCAAAATTTAAAGACGCTAATGGAATAAAGTTTACGCCAAAACATATTGAAAAATTAAGAGGATATGGCGTGAAATTACCTCCTTTTCAAAAATTTGGTAATCGACTTGGTCAGGTTATGGGCGGAGTAGGTATTGGGCAGACTTTAGTGAGCATTTATAGCATTATTGATAGGCTAAATAACCCTGATATTACAGAAGATGAATATGATGAGCTAAAAAAACAGTTATACATCACATGTGGTTCGGCATTAGCCAATTATGGTGACATGATTGTTCAACCGGTTCTATTGAAAATGGCTGGAAACAGTTCTTCGCTGGTAAGATCTCGTTTGGCGATGGGAGTACTTATTGTATTTAATTTAGTTGGGATGGGATTTGATGCCTACCAAGCCTACGATAACTTATCGAAATTAGAAAGTGTCTCTGATCCAAAACAGCGAGAAGACTTAATCGTTAATGCCTCGCTTTCTATTGCTAGTTTTATTGTCAATGGCATTGTTATTATTAGTATTTTAGCAGCTTCTTCAACAATCCCCGTAGCTGGTTTAGTTATAGGTGCAATTTTAATGATTGGCGGATGGATCTATAATGGGATAAGGGCAGTTGAAAATATTAAAGAACAAATAGATATTAGTTGGGATCGTGAATTAGAAGAGGGGATCAGAGGCGCATTTGGTTTACCCCCGACGATTCGAACTCAACAAGAAATAATGAATAAAAACTATATCGCCTTATTCATGCATAATGAGTGGCTAGAGTCTTTAAATACATTTGAACAGCTTTTTGAGGATTTAGGTTTTAGTCATCACTTAAAAGTAATGGAAAAACCTATTATTGAGAATGAAGAAAGATTTTATTTAGTTGATGAAGATAATAACTATTTTGGAGGGCCTCTTGCTGATGTTCATCTTGGACACGGATTTTCAGAAATAAAATACCTTAAGCGGGGAGCTCCTACTTATAGTTGGAGAGAAGCGGATATATTACAAAGGAATTATCATTTACAGCCAAATGGCCATACTCGGGCGAAAAGACCTTATGAAGCCGCATCCCGTAAATATGTCAAGCAATTGAGTGAAGTGAAAGGCCTAAAACAAGTTGGCTCAGTACCGACAAGTGAGCGTTACTCTTTTAATGTGGACTACAATAACCCATTATTAGATAGATATAATGCTAAGCATGGAATTGAACGGCACTATTATCAAATTCCTTTTGAGCAGCAATTTAAACTATCAGCTCAAAAGCAAATTAATCTATATATTACAAAAGGGGGATACAGCCATTTTAAAGAAAGCATAACGCAGGTTTCTGATGATGCGCCTAATGGTATGACTATTGAGGGGGGAAATATTGATGAGATTACTTTGAGTTTAAATAATATTTTTTCAAAAGGTATGAGTATTGATACTGCTACTGGCGATGATGTCGTTATTGGTAAGAAAAATAAAATGAACGCATTTCAAATCTCTACAGGAGAAAAATATCTTGTAGGAGGAAATAAGACAGATTATTTTTATTTGAATGATAGTGACATTAACTCATTGAAATCGGGTGGAAATGAACCGACTAAATATTTAGATGGTCTTTTAGGTCAAGACACTCTAATGATGAGTGAGCCGATTTTTGGTTATAGCGTCCATGTTAATTTAAATGAGTGTCGTGTGAGTTATCAAAATGATAAAACAGGGGATGCTATTAATGTTGCAAACATTGAAAATATTGAAAATATTATTTTATTCAATAAGTCTAATGATGAAGTTCATGGTGATGAACAACAAAATATTATTGATGTAGGAGCTGGAAAAGATAAAGCATATGGGTATGGCGGTAATGACCGATTGATACTTGTGGAAGGTGAGGCTCATGGGGGGGATGGTGATGACAGTTATTATATTCGACGTTTTGATTGGACAGAACATGCCCCATATTTTTATCGGACACGTACAAAGTACAATCGAAAGAATAAAAATTTCGTAGATGTTCCCTATATAAACCCTGAGTACTTTAAGATAAATGAACATAAAAAAGTGTTCGTGTCTATAAATGAAGATAGCCAGTCAGTTAGCTCTATAGATATCGAATATACCTTAGATGAAATATCTGCTGTTTATATAGAAAATAATCATTTGTATATCAAGTTATCATTAGAGCCTGAAAATAAATTAGGCCATACATTTACTAATGTAAAAAGTGAAGTCACTATCGAATTAAGAAATGCTTATTTTACAACGGCAGATGGTAGAAAGTTACAACATAGTTATAATATAACCACTCGTGATGGGTTTACGTTTAATAGTGAATTAAAAACATTTTCAAATGAAGAGGATAAATCTATAAAAAAAGATTTGTTCAGTATTACTTATCTTCAAGATAATGATCAATTATCCCATTCCAGAAATGATAATGTTTATATTAATGAACAATCAAAAGAGATAACCATTCGTGGTGTTACCAAGCCATTATCCCCTTCTTGGGGGTATTTCTACGCTGCTGGAAAAGCGAAAAATTTTCAATATCAAGGAACTGATGAAAATAATCAAGTACAAGGGATTAGTGAAGGTGCTTTTATTACAGTTAGCTTAGGTCAGGATGTCTACCAAATAATTCCAACACTTTACAAAAATGGGGAAGTTATTTTTGATTTTTCTGAGGTAAAAGACCGTTATAGCAAAGAAGATAAAATCGTGTTGTTATTACCTACCGAAAATGCTTATTCATTTACTTTAGATGGAAAAATATTGAGAGTCAAAGATAAGTTAAATGAAGAAAAATTTAGCATAAGATTCGAGAATTTTGATGAAAGTATGAGTGATTCAGTCATTATACAAGATAAGTACAGTAATATATTCAAGCTAAAATTACAGCAAGAAGGCGGTACGATAGATAATATTGAGCAGGTAACCAAGCGCATTGATGATAATTATATTGTTACTTTACCAGCAGGTTACCTTTCTAATGAACCTGTCATCGCTGGTGAGGATGGCGATGATATTATTACTGACAGAAGTATGATGGGGCGTATTATTTTAGGCGGGCGAGGTGATGATACGATAAAGGTTTTTGGTGGAAATAATGTTCTTTTAGGCGGTGAAGGGGAAAATAGCCTTAGCGGAGGAGAGGGGCATGACTTTCTACTTTCTAGTCAGGGAAATGACATTCTAATGGGAGGGAAAGGAAACGATCATTATTTAATTGATGGTAGTTATGAGGGGATGGTTTTCATTGATGATACCGAAGGATATAACCATATCCACCTTGTTAATTTTAGTGGTGAAACACAAGAGGAAGCAGATGAGAATGGCAATGTGTATCGTAGATATCGCTCTGATTTTGATAAATATGTTATCGTGAAATTCAAATCTGAAGAAAGGAATACACCTCAAATTCATATCTATCCACAGTTGACACCAAAACTACAAAAGTTGATGGAATATAATTCAGAATCATTAATAGGTGAATTAACCAAAGAGCTATCGAACACAAATAAAACTGGGCAATTATCTACTTGGAATCCTGTTGAAAAGTTACATGGTATATTGGAAGGTATCCAAAAACCAATATCACTGACACCTAGAAGTGAATATTTATTCCTTGATTCTACGAATTCTAAGGGAAATTGGCTAGTAAATACCTTGGAAGGTGATGATACTGTTAATGATAAAAGCGGTGATGGCCGCATTATTATGGGTGATGGGGGATTTAAGCGGTTTTCAGCCGATGGCGGAAATAATGTGCTATATGGTGGTAAAGGTGAAAGCTCATTGGTTGCTGGTAGCGGTGATGATGTCCTGATTTCACTATCTGGCGATGATGTGTTAAATGGGATGGAAGGGGACGACCTTTATGTTGTAAATGGATATGGAGAGGGACATGTGGCTATTTATGCTACGCAAGGAGAAAATAAAGTCATTTTGGTAGGTTTTGATGGTGGCAAGCTAATTGAAGATAAACGGTCGAATGGCATTGTAGAATCAACATTGACCTCAAATACTGGGCGAGTCGTAACTATCTATTATCGTAACCATGAATACTCAGATAGCGATAGTGTGTCCGTAGAGTTTTATAAAGATAATAAAGATCTATGGAAAAATCATAGCGAATTAGTTGTCGATAGATTACTTCAAGTATTGGCGAGCAGTCGGGAAAAATATGAGAATAACCTAGATATGGCTTTGCCTGTACATGAACAAAGTAACTGGGCTCCTACCACTTATGTTGAGTCCTACTTAGCGAAAACATTTTAAGGTAGTGAAGGTAAAGTAACCCTATAACTTTTATAAAAACGCTCAAGTCAATAGATTGAAATGAGCGTTTTTTTATTATGGTATCAGTCAATTTAAGTCCCATCATATGGGATTATGATTTAATAACTTGAGTGTACACCACTTGGTAAAATTATTGTTTAATTAATTTGAATAAAACAAGGTTTTTCAAACATATTTCCTCCTAATAAAAACCATTTTTTTTATATGGGAATTAGCTATTAAAGAAAGCTCTCAGTAAAGCTTTTAATTAAAATAAAATTCATCTATGTTTAAAGCGTAAAGTAGTCGGTTAGCCTGTTAAAAATGAAAATAATTCTTTTTATCATTTAATGATGACCTATCGATGTCTATCTGAAAAACAGAAAATTAGTCTATTCCTATAACATTACGGTTAAAATTAAATACAATAAAGCTGCAACTATAATAAAAACTATTTTTATCCATGTAGTAACTTAAGGTGGATGTATGGCAAAGAGAAGAGTGAAAGCTCTGCAAGTTTCAGTAATATGTGGGTTAATGACATTCCAGTTTCCTGCATTTTCCAGTGATGAAAATACGCAGCAAAGTGTAACCGAAGCTTCACAGCCACAAGTTGTTGAAGTAAAAGAGACCTTAACGGTTACACCAACAGAGAGTATGGCAAAAATAGTGGCTTCACTTCCAGCTGATGTGAAACCCGTTTTTGCAGCACAACTCGCTAAATTATATGCCGATAAGCAAATGAAACTTTTATGGCAAGATGAAACAGCGATTAGTCAATTTCAACAGCAAATAGCGGAACTTTCACTTTCTGGGGTTCAACCTCAGTTTGCGCAATGGCTATCCTTATTGGAAAATAACCAGCTTAGTGAGCTTGGTCGTGATGTGATTTTATCAGATGCGATGCTTGGTTATCTTCAATATCTCTCTTCTATTGAATCCAGTGGGCAATATTGGTTATATACGAATCGACCTTACAAAATCATTGCGCCTACAGCGGCACAAATAAAACCTTGGTTAGATGCTGTTGATTCTCAACGTCTAACTGAGTGGGTTAAAGCTCAAGCACCTAACCATCCAATGTATCAGCCGATGCGCAAAGAAATGCTTAAATTGCTGGCACAACCTGAAGATGAGTTAGAAATAACGAGTACGAAGACACTCAAACCAGGGCAATCCAGTGATGATGTGCTTGTATTACGTAAAATTTTACAGCGTGAAGGTTTGTTAGCCGATAGCATGACAGAAGATGTGGTTGAAACTGAAGCGCCTGAAACGTTAGCGCAAGTTGCAGAGCAAGCAACTGAACAGCCGACGGAAGTTGCTGTTACAGAGTCTGCAAAACCAACGAGAACAGCTTCGAAAGTTTATGATCAAGAACTGGTCAATGCCGTTAAAAAATTTCAATTACAGTATGGTTTAGAAGCCGATGGTGTGATTGGTAAAGGCACGCGGGTTTGGCTGAATATGAAGCCTGCGCAAAAAGCAGGATTGATGGCGTTGAATATTCAACGTTTGCGTATTATTCCTGCAAGTAGTGGCACTGGGATTTTGGTGAATATTCCAGGCTATTCGTTAGATTTCTATTTAAATGATGAAGTTATCCTAGATTCTAAAGTGATTGTGGGCCGTGCGGATCGCAAAACGCCAATTATGAGTAGCGCATTAAATAATGTGGTAATCAACCCGCCTTGGAGTGTGCCAACCAGTATGGCGCGTAAAGATATTGCACCAAGAGGAAAACAAGATCCAAGTTATTTTAGCCGTAAAGGGTATACTGTTTATTCAGGTTGGGGGGCAGATTCCTATGAAATTAACCCTTACTCAATCGATTGGGATAACATCACTCCAGCAAATTTCCCATACCGTATTAGACAAGCGCCAGGTCCAACCAATTCATTAGGGCGCTATAAATTCAATATGCCAAGTTCCGATGCCATTTACTTGCATGATACGCCAAACCATAGCTTATTTAATCGTAATGCGCGTGCGATAAGTTCAGGTTGTGTACGTGTCAATAAAGCGAGTGAGCTAGCCAGCATTTTACTTGGTGATGCAGGGTGGGAACAAAAACGTATTGATGGCGCATTGAAAGAAGGGTCAACACGTTACGTCAATATACCAGACAGAATTCCTGTGTATCTTTATTACCAAACAGCTTGGGTTGATAAAGACCAACAACCGCAATACCGTGCTGATATTTATCAATATGATAATGGTATTGATAATGTAGATACCTATCTGCCATTATTGAAAAAAGTCATGCTGTAATAATTAGATAATTAACGAAAAAATAGAGGTGGAAACGCCTCTTTTTTCACTAATTCTGTTTAATTCCGAATAATTCCATTGTTGATGTACAATTTATGATTATCATTAAGCTAAATTATTGATGTCGTGCTGTTCAGGAATCTATTACAACAGATTTAACGTAATAATACGGTTAAGACGCAGAATTTAGTGATATGACTCTATTTTTGACGAATATAGCAATAAATTTGACTTAAATTATGCATATCTTTACATAATTATACATTAAAACTGAGTGTGATTTGCTAGACTCAATAGGTTGTCTGAAATTCATCGAATATTTATTTAAATTATTAGAGTCTGAGTTATCACCTATGGATATTATTGATCAAACCCGCAGAAAATGGCTGGGAATTGGTGCTGCAACAGTGGGCCTCAGTTTATTACCAAGTCATGTATTTGCCGCAATGACGACGCCTCGTCCTCGTATTTTGCGTTTTCAAAACATTAATACAGGCGAGTTTTTGAAAACAGAATTTTTTGATGGTCGTCGTTACAATAAATCTGAACTTGCTCGTTTAAATCATTTTTTCCGTGATTATCGTTGTGACAAAGTCAAAACGATCGATCCAAAACTGTTTGATCAAATTTATTTACTGCAAATGATGATGGGAACGAATAAACCCGTTCAATTGATCTCTGGCTACCGTTCTTTAGAAACGAATAATAAATTACGCAGTAAAAGTTCAGGGGTCGCCAAAAAAAGCTATCATACACGTGGACAAGCGATGGATTTTCACATTGAAGGTTTACAATTAAGTAATATTCGTAAAGCGGCACTGAAAATGGGTGCGGGTGGTGTTGGTTACTACCCACGAAGCAATTTCATTCATATTGATACAGGACCTGCAAGAACGTGGTAATCTGTGTATAGGTGACATAGATTACGGAGTAATTGTTCGATGAAATATACCATTATCCCAGTAACGCCATTTATGCAAAACTGTCAGGTTATTTGGGATGAAAATACGCTAGACGCAGTTGTGGTTGATCCTGGTGGTGAAGCAGAAAAATTGATTTCTGCTATCGAAAGTCGTGGATTAACCCTTACTAAAATTTTGCTTACCCACGGCCATTCTGATCATATTGGTGCTTCAGCCATACTCTCCAAACATTTTTCAGTGCCTATTTATGGGCCTCAGAAAGAAGATGCTTTCTGGATTGAAAACCTTGCAGAACAAAATGCGATGTTTTATATCGGAGAATGTCCAGATTTCACCCCTGATTATTGGTTAGAAGAGGGGAATAAAGTCACGTGTGGCGGTATTACTTTTGATGTGTTGCATTGCCCAGGGCATACACCAGGTCATATTATTTTAGTCAATCACGATGATAAAATAATTTCAATGGGTGATGTGTTATTTAAAGGCGGTGTGGGGCGTAGTGATTTCCCTCGTGGAAATCATCAGGACTTAATCGCATCGATTAAAAACAAAGTGTTGCCATTAGGTGATGACTATCAGTTCATCCCAGGTCACGGGCCTATGTCAAATTTAGGCTTTGAACGCAAAACCAATCCTTTTTTACAAGATGAATAGTTTACTGAAATTGATTACTCAGCGTGCCATTCAATAACCCCTTATCAGGGGTTTTTTTATACGCAGTGGGTGTAATCTAAAATAATTTAAAACTATGTCCTAATTATATTTCTTGAAACTATCTATATCTTGAAAATTTGATATTTTAAATTGGTTTTAATCTGATTTTAATATTAAATTTTTATTTATATAGGGATATATATGGGGAAAGTAAATATAGATTTGACTCTATCTAAAGGTGATTTTATTCAGAATACTAATGAGGAAAAGAATGAAAAAATAATTAATTTGAATAATCCGCAAATATCATCGACACTAGAGAATACTTCCGATGGTATTAGTAAAGATTATACCAGTATTAACTTGCATCTTAAGCCTTTAAACAAAGAAATTGATGTGCCTGTTTCAGGTATTTCAGAAATACATCAGCATCTAATTACTCAAGTTTCCAATGAAGAGAATATTATTATTGGCTTTCGCCCTATTGACCCTAAATCAACAAGTATTATAGGAACGGGAGAATACAGCAGCAAAGGGTTAGCTATTAAATCGAAAAGTTCGGATTGGGGACCTCATGCAGGTTTTATTCCTGTGCAACAACAATTTGCGAAAAAATCGGGGAGAGAAAATAGCAAAAAATATAATGAATACTCTCAATCATCTATTAGTGAAGGTAAAGCTATTGCTGTTATGCTAGAAATTACTTCAGAAAGAGTTGAGGAGCTTATACGATATAAAACGATTTATTTTTCAAATACAGTAGAACAAGATGGGTATAAAGAGATAAGTGCATCTTTTGATGGTGTTGAAAAAGTATTTTTTCTAAAAAAAATTAAAAAAGATAATATCGATAGATGGGGTTTATATCATCTAGAAAATAATAAAATAGAGCCATTTTATGTTATTGGTGATTCTAAAACAGGAAAAGCAATAACAGCAGATTATGATATTTTCAGTATTATTTTTCATATGTCAGATTTGGAGCATTATGTGAAAGTAACTTCGATGTTGACATGGGAAGAGTGGAAGGCTAGCGTAAACTATGATGAGTTAAATTCAGTCCAGAAAAAATTATATAATGATGAAATTGAATATAATAGAAAGGAAGGAAAAGATAACGGAATTATAAATAAAAAAATAAAAGAAATTAAAAATAAATTAAATAAAAAGTTTGGTCTAGCCGAGGGGATGGAGTTGATTCACCATGGGGCTGATGATGCTAACCCTACGAGTATAATGAACGAAAATTTTCCTATTACCTTTGTATTACCAGAAAGACTAAGAGGAAAAAATAGCCTTATAGGTACAACGGAATCTATCGATACATATTTTCATATGAATTCCCAAGGTGCAATCATTATTAATAATGTTGAACAACTTTCTAACTTTCAGCAGTTATTCATAAATCAGGGTTATAGGGCACCATTAAATAAAAAGTGGAGTGAAGGAGATAATGGTCAATACTTCGATCCTAAACGTAAAATATCAGGTAGTTTTATTGAAGGGCGAACAGAAATAATACGGAAAAAAAGTATCATTAATAATGACCCGACCACAGGAAAAACTGTTGTTCAGTTAGATACAGATTTTGATGATGTTTATTTAAATATGCAGGAAAGTTATAAAAGTAGTCGATTGCCGGAAAGCAATCCACTAAATACGGGTAATCTAGATACTTGGCTAGATCCGATGTTGATATACCATCGAAACAAAGCTGGTGATGCGAAAACTAATAGACAGGCAAAATATACTGAATATACCTATAATGTGATTATACAAAATGGTAGTGATCAAGATTCAGCTAAAGCAACTGCTTATGCATTTTCTAAACATCCTGAAGACTCTATGATTATTCAGTATGATATGGGCTCGAAGCAATATAAAATTTTGCATGGAGACCTGAATAGAATTAATGTAGGAAAAGTACGTTGGATAACAATTGGTCATGGAAAATATTATGGTCATCATCAGCCAACTCTTTATATGGAAAAAAATGCACAGCAATATGTTGAAGCATTAATGTATTTACGCAGAAAAGTTTTAAAAAATACAACGCCGGACAAACTCGTCATGCTAGGGTGTGATTTAGGTCGTGGAGGTATTAATGAAAACTTTGCACTAAAAGCGACTAGCTTACTTGCTGAGAATAATGTACGCGCTCCTATCGTCGCTTATAATCGGCGAGTCGGAAATATGTATTTAGGGTCTAAGGTTATTTATCCAGTTGACTTTGTAAGAGACTCGGTAAATACCAAAGGTTACAAGTTTGTCTATCAGTATCATTCAGGTAGTGAGCAAGTCAGGATCAATAATAGCTCTAGTGCATTATATTTTATTAATGAGGTTCGTCGTGGTGAGCTATCACTCGCTCAACTAAATGATTATATTGAACCCGACCCTTTGTATATGTTTAGGGATCCTGATACTCGTATTCTTGATAATAATTTAATAAAAAAAGTAGCTTACAATCAGAATGCCTATAGACTATTTGTTCAGGAGCTTAAAAAAAATAACAGTCTTTTGCCCAATGATTTTTATACTAGGTTCTCTGCACGATTAAATGAACTCGGTATCATAGATATTCCCATTTGGAAGATGGTTAACAGCCAGAATATTCAAAAAAAGGTATTAGCAAATACAATTAAGAATTCAGGAGAGTTAACTGTTATTATTAGGCTGACACGGGATAAAAAAGGTTTATTACAAGCGGAGAATTTAGCCGCGAGAAATCCTCAAAATACATTAATTTTTCAAATGGATGTTGATAGTAAAAAACATATTTTAGAATATGGTAAAGAACATTTAATGTCTTTATTGGGAAAACAAGTAATAACGAATTGGGTGATTATTGGCGATGCAGAAACAGTACGAAAGCCAACAAATGCATTGTCTATTGAGCTATCGCTACTCAAAAAAAAATATCCGTTAATAAACCCTGAAAATATCCTATTCCATTCTGTTGGACCAGCAATGATAACTGAAGCCGGTGAGCATAAAATATTTCTTAGTAGTTTATCTGAGGAGTTTAAAGTACAAGGCATTAACCGTGAAGTTAAATCTAAATTTATCTATGAAGCTCTGGATAAATCCACAACGGTAAACAGTAATGTTTCTCCTACTGTACTCGCAAGTCAGCCTAACCAGCAGCTCATTTCGTTATTGGAAAAAATAGCACTAAAAGAAATTGCTATTCAAGATATCGATTTGGTGCAACATCCTTATTTGTTAAATTACTTTTCGGATAACGAAGGGTTTATTGATGTTAAAAAACTAATGATTGTATTACAAGATCCTCTTGTCAATTCAAAGGTAAATGGAGCATTAAACCGTGAATATACACTCACCACGGCATCAATAAATCAATTGATAGAGACAACGCTAGAGACGAATTATCGGCAACAAGCAGATAGCATCCACACTTTATTAGTAGCAATAAAAAGCGATCTTTCAGTATTAAATAATTTAAGTCAACATTCCCAAGAATTACTTAAACAGCTATTTCCTGCCGGTGATGGCATAGATAAAGGTAAAGTTTTAGCTTTAGTAACGGATGATAACAAGCTCATTTTGTTAAGTGAAAATTTAAAAGGATTTAGTGAGCTTAGCATTAAAAATTTTGAAGGTGATAATGGGAGATTTAAAAACCTCTCTTTTTCTGAAGCATTTAAAACGTATAAAAATCATCAAGCTCAACGGTTGCAACAATATAGCCAACAATTAAACCAAGGAAAAAACATTGGTTTGATTAATCATGGTATTATATCGAAAAATGGTGGGTCGACTGGGATAGACCAAGAATTGGGCCTCATATATGGCATTGAATATTATTTTACCGATAGTGATTTAGCACGTGATTTTCTTGAGCGAAAGGCTCAAATCGAGTTAATTGCAGACCAAAAAACACTTACTTCAGCAGAGGATACTTTGCTGAAAAAAATGCAAAAATATACTCAGGATATTGATGCGTTAATCAAGAATAACAGTATCTCTATTTCTGACCAATCAGTGGTAAATTTATTTTCAGTGGTTTCTGATACGACAAATAGGATCGTATTTTTACAAGGAGAATTAACAACTTATACAATCATTCATGTTAGGCGTAATGGGGCATACGAAATTTGCCTATTTGACCCTCAAGGGGTGCAATTTAGCATTAGAAATAACTCTCTTCAGTTAGCACAGCAGCAATTTCAACAGCAACTTAAACAGTATTTTAATGAGGATATCCAACTTTCCGATGGGAAGTCTATAAATAGAGGTAAGTCGGCAGGCTTCCAAAAAATGGAAAATGGTGACTTTAGAGGAAGTATTCAATCAATTGATTTGGAGTCGCCGAATCTAAAAGCTAGATTCTCTTCTCTACAGAGTCAACGTAAATCTATTATCGAACAAGCTGAATTTGGTTTACCTAAAAATAGTTGGGTAACGATTAATGGTGAAAAAATCGCTTTTGCTAAATTACAGCTATTAGGGGCAACGATAGAGGGGAAGCCTGTTACTCTATCAGATATTATCTCAGATAATTCGCATAAAAAAATTCGCTTTTCCTCTGAAAAGTTAGCTATGTATTTTTCTTTAATGGAAGGCGGAAAAGACGATGTTATCTTTACTAAAATATTTCGTGAACAGTTAAATTCAGGAGATATATATCAACTAGTCGATAACCAAGTGAGTTTTAGTGGATCTGCAGTATTGAAAAAGCAATTTAAGTATCTAGCGAATGATAGTGATGTACAGCAAGAAACTATTTCTTCTTCGACCTTATTAAAAGTTCGTCAAGCAGGAACTAAACTTCCATTATTCCAACGTATTGCAAACCGTGCTGGACAAGGAATGGGGGCAGTTGGTGCTATTCAGAGTATGATCAGTGCATATGCTATTTTACATAAGCTCGATAACCCAGATATCACAGAAGAAGAAATTAAGGAGTTAGAAAAACAGTTTTATTTATTATGTGCATCCGCATTATTTAATTATGGGGATATGATTATACAACCGATGTTGTTAAATATCTCTTCTGCTAGAGGTGTGAGTTCCCTTGTTCGTGCAAGGCTTGCTGCGGGAACAGTTATCATTTTTAACTTAGTCGGGATGGGGATTGATATCTATCAAGCCTACGATAGTTTATCTAAACTCAATGACGTATCAGATCCTAAACAACGCCAAGATCTTATTGTTAACGCCTCTTTATCTATTACTAGCGCCGTAATTAATGGCGTGACAGTGATTGCTGTATTAGTAGGATCTTCAACTATTCCTATTGTGGGACTAGTTGTTGGTGGAGTTTTGCTTGTTGGTGGATGGGTTTACAATGGTATTCGTGCAGTCGAGAATATAAAAGAGGTCATTGATATTGACTGGGATAGGGAATTAGAAGAGGGGATACGAGGAGCTTTAGGTTTAGAGCCGACTTTGCGAACTCAACAAGAGATGAATACTCAGCTGTATATTAATGCATTTAAAAAACAAAATTGGGAAATTGATCTGGCATTATTTGAGAGTCATATTCTAGCGGCAGGCTTTGATCATCATTTAAGTATTGTTGAAGAACCTGTTTATGGTAATGAGCAAAAATATTATTTAGTAGATGAATATGGAAACTATTTTAGTGGCATATTAGAAAATCAACGTCTAGGATCAGGCTATTATGGGCTCCGGTTTTCGAAAAAAGGTGCGCTTTCTTTTACTGCTAATGAAATTGATTTTATTCTGGGTAATAAGATCATTAGAAAAAGTGCATGGTTTAGAGATTTAATTTATTTGTATAAAAGAATGGGATTATCGATCCGTAAAAATTTCAGGCCTAAAAAAGAAGCAAAAGAGATAGTTGATATTAAACAAACAGGAACGAAACCTACGCACGATACTTATTCTTTAAATTCAGCATATAAAAATCCGTTATTTGATGCATTTAAATCTCGCCATAAAATTTCAGAAAATAGTTTGACCTTATCAATGCATAATCAGTTGCTAAATTCGAGTTCCTCACAAATTAATTTTTACTCAAATAAAACTGAATTTGGTGTGTTAGGGCAACGGATGTTTAGAGAAAATGAGCGGCGTTTTAGTGAGAATTTAGTGAATGATTTTCAAAGGATAGCGTTGTATTTGGATACCCCTTACAGTAGAGGAACGAGCTGGAATACAGCTAATGGCAATGATGTCATTATTGGCGCAAAAGGGCGAAAAAATGCATTTCAGGTTTTATCGGGCGAAAAATATTTTGCAGGTGGAGATAAAGATGACCTGTTTTATCTGCGAGATAATAATTTAAGCGCATTAATGTCACTCAATAATACAATGCCAACTAAGTATCTTGATGGTCAGGGCGGGAACGATACGGTTACTATTGACCTCTTACCTGATGATCATCATGCTTATGTTAATTTAGAAAAAAATACACTGCATTATAAGCAAGAAGGAAAGCATCCGTTTATTTCTATTGCTCATTTACAAAACATAGAAAATGTTATAATCAAAGGGAATACCAATGATAGTGTATGTGGCGATGATACAAATAATGTACTTGATGGTGGCTTAGGTAAAGATTTATTAGTCGGGAATGGTGGTGATGATAAACTAGTTTTAACCCAAGGTGATGCAGTGGGTGGTGATGGAAATGATAGTTATCATATTCGCCGTTTTGAATGGATGCAGCATGCTAATGACCTCTATCTTACAGAGCAGTATTGGGCAAAGGAAGAAAAAGCAGTTAAAACTAAACGTTTTCTAAACCCTATCTATAAGAATAATAATAAAGAATATCGGGCTGATGTGGCTATTAAAGAATCTAGTCGTTCACAAAGCCATGTAAGCATAGAATATTCTTTAGATGAAATAAAACAGGTTGAATTAAGCGGTAATGATTTAATTCTAACTATCAAATTACCAAATAGCACACTGGATGGACATGATTTCACCAATATAGAAAGCTCTGTTTTTATTCGGCTAGAGAATGTTATTGACCCAAATAGTGATTTAAACAAACCGCATCATGTGTACCGAATACAAACTCAAGATGGTTGGATGATGACGACGCAGATTGGTCAAAAAGAGCCTGAGCAATATTTCAGCCTCAGTTATATTCAAGAAGCTGATCAAGTTGCGACAACAGAAAGCAAATCAGTTGAAATAGATGAAACGGTTAATACCATCATAATAAATAAGCACCGAAAACATGTAGCACCAGAATGGGGATGGTTTGCACCAATAGGTCGTGCTGAACAATTAACATATCGTGGTAATGATAAAAATAACTTTTTGCCTCTGGTTAAACTAGGAAATTATATTGAGGTTACTCGCGGGGTTGACACCTATCAAATTCTTACAGAAAAAGATGAATATGGCAAAATTAAATTTGATTTCGCGAAGGTAAAAGACAGTTTCACAGTTCATGATAAGGTGATTTTATTATTACCTACCGAGAATGGTTTTGCTCTCTCGATGGATGAGGGGAAATTAGGTAACTTCGATAAATTTGGGCAGAAAAAACTAATAGTTCATTTTACAAATGTGGGAGATAATCTTTCTGAGGTGATTTTAATACAAGATAAATATAGTAATGTATTTAAAGTGGATTTACAGAAAAATCATATTTCCCCAGTGAATCCAGTTATAAGCAGCAGCGATTATGACGATCAAATTCTTTTACCTGCGGGTTATATATTAGAAAAGCATGTTATTGATGGCCAAAATGGCGACGATACTATTATCAATAAGAGCTTAAATAGCTATGTGTTATTAGGTGGGGAAGGTGATGATAATATTAAAGCTACCATGGGGAATAATGTCTTATATGGCGGGGCTGGAAATAACTTTGCTAGTGGCGGGGAGGGGGATGATTTATTGCTGTCAGATGATGGAGTAGATACTTTGATGGGTGAAGGTGGAAATGACCATTATATTATTGATGGCAACCACTCAGGCGCCGCTTATATTGAAGATAATTATGGTAATAACCATATCCACTTAGTTAATTTTAAACGGCAAGAAATTGAAGAGACCGATCCCGCTTATCAAATTTATGTTTCATCATCAGGTAAAATTCTCAAGATTAAACAGCCAACTCATGATAGCGGGGCTCGCTTTAATATTCATCACTATAATCAACTTGATAATAAATATATTTCATCTACGACGAGTAGTATGACTTCGTTATCTTATTACTTATCTGAAAAACTCGATAAAGCAAAACATTCAGGACAGCTAGCCATCTGGAAGCCAGTTAATGAGCTTGCTGATATGTTAAATGACGTTCCTAAACCATTAAAACAAACTATGGGAAATGATGGAATTGTATTATCCGAAAATTATGCGAGAGAGCATTGGCTTATTGATATGCAGGCTGGTAATGATGAAGTGATGGATATATCACAGCATGGCCGTGTGATTAAAGGTGGGAGTGGTAATGATAAGCTGATAACAACAGGTGGCGAAAATATCCTTTATGGTGGTCAAGGTGATGATATTTTATTGGCGCAAGGCATGAAGCAGGATGTATTAATTTCTTTAGATGGAAAAGACCATTTAGCTGGTGGTAAAGGGGATGATATCTATATTGTAAGTAGCCATGGGCAAGGGGATGTCACTATCCATGATCTCGAAGGACGTAATCAAGTGGTACTGGTTGATTTTTCCCCAACTGAGATAATCTACAAAGAACTTTCAGCAACGCTTGCAGAAACGGTATATCAATCAAAGGGAGGAAGGAGAGTCACTTTGCAACACAATAATCACACTGCCTCTATGACTAATGTGATGCAAGTGAGCTTTTTTAATGATTACAAGCAATTATCAAAACACAATGAGGAATCAACTATTGATCGCTTGATACAGTTGTTGACGGAGCAACGTATTGCTTATGAGGGAAGCGTTGACCCTAATATTGGTAATGATAATGTCAGAAATAACTGGGGAGGAGTCCAAATGACAGAGCGTTTCCTGAGCCATTTGAGGTAATTCCTTTGTTATAAACAAAACAGCCAGTTAAGTTACTGGCTGTTTTTGTGAAATATGTAGTTGTTTGAATAAATATCTATAGAACTTTCACGATAGCATCACACAGTGGAACCATATTTTCCAGCGTTAAGCCAGCCACGTTAATACGGCCTGAGCTCACAGCATAGATACCAAATTCGCTACGTAGACGCTCTACCTGCTCTTTTGTCAGCCCACTGAAGGAGAACATACCATTTTGGTTGATAATGAAGCTAAAGTCTTGTTTAGCGCCTTTTTCATCCAAGGTTTTGACTAGTAGCTGACGCATACGTTTAATACGTTCGCGCATTGCGGTTAATTCTTGGATCCATTCGGCTTTTAACGCATCATCAGAAAGGATTGTGGTAACCACTGCTGCGCCGTGTGCTGGTGGGTTTGAGTAGTTTGCACGGATAACCGCTTTTGCTTGGCTAAATGCACGCTCTGCGTTATCGCTGTCTTTCGCGATAATAGTGCAAGCACCAACACGCTCATTGTATAAACCAAAGTTTTTAGAGAATGAGCTGGCAACAATCATTTCAGGGTTATTTTTGGTGAAAATACGCAGGCCTTCAGCGTCTTCATCTAAGCCTTTAGCAAAACCTTGGTAAGCAAAGTCAAAAACAGGTAATAGGCCTTTTTCTGCGCACAGGTCAGACAGTTTAGCCCATTGCTCAGGGGTTGGGTCAATCCCTGTTGGGTTATGGCAGCAACCGTGCAGCACAATCACATCGCCAGCAACAGCAGATGACAGGCTATTTAGCATACCGTCAAAATCCATACCGTGGCTAGCCGCATCATAGTAGTTGTAGGTTAATACTTCTAAGCCAGCTGCTTCAAAAATATTTTTGTGGTTAGGCCAAGTTGGATTGCTTATCCAAACACGCTTCGCGTTGGTTTGTTTCGCAATAAAATCCGCAGCGATACGTAATGCACCTGTACCACCCGGTGCTTGCGCTGTACGTGCACGTTTTGAGGTGACAATTTCATGTTGTGCACCGAATAACAGTTCTTGTGTTACACGGCCAAATTCTGGCATTCCGCTAATCGCAAGATAGTTTTTGGTGTTTTCATTATCAAGCAGGAATTTTTCTGCTTTTTTGACGGTATCAAGCACAGGGGTTTTCCCTGATTCGTCTTTGTAGACGCCAATACCTAAGTTAATTTTATTATCGCGGGGGTCAGCACGGAAACTATCAGCAAGACCTAAAATTGGGTCAGCGGGGGCAGAAGTAATTTTCTCAAACATGTTGTCGATTCCAAAGCTCGGTTGTGGTACCTAACACCAACCTGTGTGGTGAGGCAAAGTAAGGGTGTTTATGGCAACCTTACCTGTCAGATGCCCCATCCAGCGGGTTAATGCTGGGTATAGCTGAAAACGGGTTTAGTCGAACGAGTCGAGTTCTCAGGTTAACGTGTGAAAGGGCTTTTGCCAACCGTTTTACGAAAAATTGGCGAGATCTTGTGAGCTAGGTAGGAATTGCATGTAATTCAACCAGAAATATCCATAAAGGTGGTGAATTTACCTGTCTTATCGATGGTTTGGGTTGATAAGTGGGAAGGTGAACAGGTTTTAAGGTAGGTATAACAAGGGAAGATATAACATAGAAATGAAAAAGCAGCGCCGAAGCGCTGCTTGCAAAAACATGTTACCGTTTTCTAGATTATCAGTTAACTGATAATTAGAATTGGTAGATTAAACCTAAACCAACTACGTTATCAGTATTGATACCGTAACCTTTGGTGAAATCGTTGTCTTTTAACAGGTTAACTTTATAGTCAACAACTGCAGACATGTTTTTGTTGAAGTAGTAGTAAGAACCTACAGAGATATATTTAACGATATCGCCGTTACCACGTGCAGTGTCTTTAGCTTTAGATTGGTTATAACCTAAAGATGGTTTCAGACCGAAGTCGAACAGGTACTGAGCAACTAACTCAACGTTTTCAGTTTTGTTAGCGATAGTGTCGTCTTTACCGAAGTGAGTAGTATTCAGCGTTTGACCATACATAGCTGCTAAGTAAACGTTGTTAGCGTCGAATTTACCACCAACGTTCCATGCTTGAGCTTTATCACCACCAGCACCAGTTGCTACTGCATTTTTCTGTGCAGGAGTACGGGATGAGTTAGAATAACCACCACCCAGAGTTACGCCCCAACCTAAGTCGTAAGCTGCTGATAAACCGTAACCGTCACCATTGTTTTCCCAAGCGTTTTTGCCGCCTGATTTGTTTTGGTCGCCGTTTTTACCTTGGTATTGCAGAGCAAAGCTCAGGCCATCAACGTAACCGAATGCGTTGTTATTACGGTAAGTTAACAGGTTACGGTTACGGCTAGTCATGAAAGTATCAGACTGAGCCATGGTGTCGCCGCCCCATAAAGGCATAACGTCGGTCCATGCGTTCGTGTCATAGATAACACCGTAGTTACGGCCGTAATCGATTGAACCGAAATCAGCGAATTTTAAACCAGCGTATGCTAAACGGTTTTTGTTTTCGTTGTTAGTTTCAGTTTTGTTAGTTTTAGTTTCCCACTCGAAACGACCAAAACCAGTCAGTTGATCAGTGATTTGAGTATCACCTTTCAGACCTAAACGAACACGTGAATCATCACCGTCTTGGCTAGAAGTACCGTTGCTGCCTTTAGCATCAGCAAAGTAGTGACGAACGTCAACTTTACCGTAAACGTCTAATTTGTTACCGTCTTTGTTGTATACTTCAGCTGCGTTTGCTGCACCAGCAGCTAACAGAGCTGGGATAACCATTGCAAGAATATTGCGTTTCATCATTATTATTACCCTCATTGGTGTTATTCGGACACCTGCCACTGCCAAAAATAATTCGCAAAAAATAATTGGAACTATTTATGAGAGATTAGTGTCGTCTATGTCGGCGACCAGTGTTCCATTGCTAAATAAAATTATCTACCCTCAAAGTGCTACAAAATCAAAGATTCTGAAACAAATGGTAACTAGATGTTTCTAAATGTAAAAAATAGAACAAAAAATAACCACTCATCGTACCAGTTTAAAAAATATTACAAAATTAAGGGAACTTTTTCAGTAGACGATTTGAGCTTTTTTTGAGCAACTTAGAGAGATTTAACTGAAGATTTCTGGTTGGCAAAAAACAAAAATGAAGCAAAAAAGCAGATTATTCTTAGCAATATCAATGTAAGTGCAATATAACGGGAAATTATAAGGCAATAACGTAAAAAATGTGATCTGTTTATCAGATGACTGAAATTAAATGTAACAAGATGAGATAGTTATTAAGTGAAAGCATCTCAGGGCTTAATTATCACGAGCCAACATGCGCTGGCTCGTGAATCAATACAGAAAAGCAGAAATTAGAATGCTGCGTTTCTTGGGGTACGTGGGAATGGGATCACTTCACGTACGTTACCGACACCAGTTACATAGGCAACTAAGCGCTCAAAACCAAGGCCGAAACCTGAGTGAGGCACTGTGCCGTAACGGCGTAGATCACGGTACCACCAGTAATCTTCTTTGTTCATGCCCATTTCTTCAAGGCGAGCATCTAACATGTCCAAACGCTCTTCACGCTGTGAACCGCCAATGATTTCACCGATACCTGGAGCAAGGACATCCATCGCCGCAACGGTTTTACCGTCTTCATTGAGGCGCATATAGAAAGCCTTGATATCTTTCGGGTAGTTTTTCACCACGACAGGCGCTTTAAAGTGCTGTTCAGCGAGGTAGCGCTCATGTTCAGAAGACATATCGACACCCCAGTAAACTGGGTTTTCGAATTTCTGGCCACAGGTCTCAAGGATTTTGATAGCATCCGTGTAATCAACTTGCGCGAAATCAGAGTTAACAAAGCTTTCTAAGCGAGTAATAACGTCTTTATCAACACGTTGCGCGAAGAACTCTAAATCATCACGGCGTTCGGTCAGTGCTGCTTTAAACGCAAATTTCAGCATTTTTTCTGCAAGGCCAGCCACATCATCTAAGTTTGCAAACGCAACTTCTGGCTCAACCATCCAGAATTCCGCCAAGTGACGGCTGGTGTTGGAGTTTTCAGCACGGAATGTTGGCCCGAAGGTATACACTTTGCTCAGTGCCGTTGCGTAGGCTTCACCATTTAACTGGCCTGAAACCGTTAAGAAGGCTTCGCGACCAAAGAAATCTTCACTGAAATCCACTTCACCTTTGTCATTACGTGGCAAGTTATTGTAATCCAGTGTAGAGACACGGAACATTTCACCTGCGCCTTCGGTATCAGAAGCCGTAATGATTGGTGTTGAAACCCAGAAGTAGCCTTGTTCATCAAAGAAGCGGTGGATAGCTTGCGCTAAGGTATGACGAACACGTGCAACAGCACCAATTAAATTAGTGCGTGGACGTAAGTGTGCTGCTTCACGTAAGAATTCAACGCTATGGCGTTTTGCTGCCATTGGGTAAGTGTCAGGGTCTTCAATCCAACCAACCACTTTGACTGCGGTGGCTTCTAATTCAAATGATTGACCTTGACCTGGAGACTCTTTTACCGTACCCGTGACTTCAACGGAACAACCCGTGGTGAGATGCAGGACTTCGTCATTATAATTCGGTAAATTATTATTAATGATAGCCTGTAACGGGTTAAAGCATGAGCCGTCATAAACGGCGAGGAAAGAAAAACCAGCATTTGAATCTCTCCTTGTACGTACCCAGCCTTGAACGGTGACTTCAGAGCCTACCGCCACACGGCCTTGCAGTACGTCGACTACAGGCGCTACTATCATATAATTCACTCTCTTCATATTTAACGATATCTACTTCGACTATCTCAATCCGTCATACTTCGAGCTGTAGATGCGTTGGCTTCACAAACCGACCCTAGTCACATACTTATGTATGCTCCTAGGGTTCAATTTGTTTGCCGCCTTCCTACAACTCGAATTATTTAGGATGTAATTCAAATTGTTTTAAATCCATTCGACCGATTATATCTATGAATATTATTCAAAAAGTGTCATCGGTTTATGGCGATTAAAATAGTTAAAGTAGGGATATTAACGAAATCCCATATTTCAGGGGCCAAAGCTCTATGTTACTTGCCATTTATTAGGAAACAAGTAAAAAATCGCGATAAAACATTTCTGTTGAAGCGAAGCGTGGTTATCGAGCTTAAAGGCTATAGTAATAGTAAGTGAATAAAAGAAAAAGCGGGTTTTTGAGCTCAGCACAAGAAAAGTGCATCTTCTTGTGCTGAATGAGGAAAAATAGCGGATTAACAGGCTTTTTCCATTTTAGGCAGATCAAAGGCTTTTCGGAGTTGATTAACGAATTCATCGTCTTCACAAATCGTTTTGCCAGGGCTATCTGATAATTTAGCGACGGGTTTTCCATTGCACTCGACAAGCTTGATGACAATATTCAGCGGCGTTACATGGGGAATATTGCATGTTAGCCTTGTACCAATCCCAAAAACGAGATTAATGCGCTGATGGAAATAGCGATATAAATCAAGTGCCTTTTGTAAATCTAAGCTATCGGAGAAAACCAGTGTTTTGCTCATTGGGTCGATACCCAGCTTTTGATAGTGAGCAATGGCTTTTTCACCCCATTCGATCGGATCCCCCGAATCATGCCGTAATCCTTGGTAGCGCTTCGCAAAATTGACATCAAAATCGCGTAAGAACGCGTCCATGGTGATACAGTCAGTTAACGCGATGCCAAGGTGATCAGGGTATTCGTCTAACCAACTTTGTAGGGCTTCACGCTGGCTGTTTGCTAGCTCGGGGCTAATTTGCTGGTGTGCTTGGAACCACTCGTGTGCTTGTGTACCGACAGGGATTAAATCGAGCTCATGGGCCAGTTGGTAGTTACTGGTACCGATAAGATAAGGAAATTCGTTTTTCAGCATGGAAACAATAGCGGATTGCACCGCATAAGAAAAACGGCGGCGAGTGCCGAAATCCATTAATTTAAAGCCAGACAAATCAAGCTGGTCTTCATTAGCTTGCGCATAGAAAACGGTTAACAGTTTTCTGAGTTGGCTAACAGCATCGTCGGGAGTGATTTCAGGGTGTCTATCTCGCTGCACAATTTCACTAACAAGTGCAAGCAGAGGGACTTCCCACATGATCACTTCACGCCAAGGGCCACTAATACGAATAGCTAATTGCCCATCGTCATGAGAGGTGACTATGACTTGTTCAGGGTTAAAGCGGAACGTTTTTAGCCAAGTGAGGTAATCTTCTTGGAAAAAAGGCAAGCGGTGTAGAAATGTCAGTTCATCGTCAGTCAGGGATAAATGTTCCATCAACTGAACTTGTTGCCTAATTTCATCGGCGTAGGCGCCTAGGAGCTCACTGCTACGACAGCGGAACTCAGCAACAACCGGTACGTGGTAGTATCGGTGGAAAACAGCCTGCTGCATATGAAGCTTGTAAGCATCGGTATCAAGCAGTGATGTAATAATCGGTGTAGCGTCTAAATTCATGGCGCGCAGACATCCTCGCGGAGCTTATCTACTTATATTAGCAATTTGCTAAATCGTTAAAGTTGCAAAAGTATACCCACTTTAACAAAAGATAGAAGCGTTATTCTATCAGTCTGTATTAGCGGGGCATATTCAGCTTAATTCGCTCATTTGCTTCTAGGTAAAGCTGTTATATCAGAGAAATCCATTTTGAAACGAGAGCGACTAATGTTTTAGATACAAAACGATTAATCACGAAAAGATACTAACATGTCGTGAAATATTTGATAGTACTATAGCACCAACAAACAAACGATTTTGTAACAAAACAGCGACTATTAAATATAAGAAAGTAACATCAGATAAAAAACAGATAACATCTTTTGATGAAAATGTTTCTCAAATCCGTTCACATTACGGTGTCTTATAGTATTGTATAAAGCAGCGAAGTAGTGCGATATCGAATATAACGAATTAAAAGGTTACTTATGACCCAGTTAAGACAAGCGAAATATCGTCAGGATTATCAAGCCCCTGATTATACGATTACAGAGATTGACCTCGATTTTAATCTTGACCCTGTTAAGACCGTAGTAACCGCAGTGAGTCAGGTGAAACGCATTAATCCACAATCTTCAACCCTGGAATTACATGGCGAAGATTTATCATTAATGAGTATCGAAATTGATGGAAAAGTGTGGGCCGATTATCAACAAGCTGAAGGTAAATTGATTATTAAATCATTACCTGAATCTTTTACGCTGCGTATTGTGAATGAAATTAGCCCTGAAAAAAATACGGCGTTAGAAGGTTTATATGTTTCAGGTGATGCTCTATGTACGCAATGTGAAGCAGAAGGTTTCCGCCACATTACCTTTTATCAAGACCGCCCAGATGTATTAGCGCGTTACACCACAACCATTACTGCAGACAAAACGCGTTATCCTTATCTTTTATCTAATGGTAACCGTATTGCAGAAGGCGAGTTAGAAAATGGCCGCCATTGGGTTAAATGGGAAGACCCATTCCCGAAACCAAGCTATTTATTTGCATTGGTCGCGGGTGATTTTGACGTATTAAAAGATATTTTTATCACTCGTAGTGGCCGAGAAGTGGCGTTGGAATTATTTGTCGATAAAGGTAATTTAGACCGAGCGCCATGGGCGATGCAGTCGCTAAAAAATGCCATGAAATGGGATGAAGAGCGTTTCGGTTTAGAATATGACCTTGATATTTATATGATTGTCGCCGTTGATTTCTTCAATATGGGAGCAATGGAAAATAAGGGCTTGAACGTCTTTAACTCCAAATATGTGTTAGCCAAAAGTGATACGGCAACAGATAAAGACTATCTGAATATTGAATCCGTGATTGGCCATGAATATTTCCATAACTGGACGGGCAACCGCATTACTTGTCGTGATTGGTTCCAATTAAGCCTAAAAGAAGGCTTAACGGTTTTTCGTGACCAAGAATTTAGCTCAGATTTAGGCTCTCGATCAGTTAACCGAATTAATAATGTTAAAGTGATGCGCGCGGCACAATTTGCGGAAGATGCAAGCCCAATGGCTCACCCAATTCGCCCTGAAAAAGTAATAGAAATGAATAATTTCTATACATTAACAGTGTACGAAAAAGGTTCTGAAGTCATTCGGATGATCCACACCTTACTTGGTGAAGAAATGTTCCAAGCAGGGATACAGCTGTATGTTCATCGCCACGATGGCAGCGCAGCCACGTGTGACGATTTTGTCCAAGCAATGGAAGATGCGTCAAATGTCGACTTGTCTTTATTCCGCCGCTGGTATAGCCAATCAGGTACACCAGTATTAACAGTACGTGATGAATATTCGCCTGAAAAACAGCAGTATACATTGCATGTTAGCCAAATGACGCCGCCGACGTTAGATCAAACAGAAAAACTGGCTCTGCATATTCCTCTGGATATTGAGTTATATGATGAGGAAGGGGCAGTTATTCCATTAAAACGAGGTGGGAGCCTGGTAAACTCAGTGCTCAACATCACTCAAGAGACACAATCTTTTGTGTTTGATGAAGTCACAACTCGCCCAGTGCCGTCTTTATTACGCGAATTTTCTGCGCCAGTTAAGTTAGATTATAACTATAGCGATGAACAATTAGCGTTTTTGATGCAGCATGCCAGCAACGAGTTTTCACGTTGGGATGCCGCTCAGCAGCTGATCAACAACTATGCAAAGATCAATGTCGCTAAATACCAAAAAGGTGAAGAACTTGTTTTACCTGAGTCGGTAGTTGATGCTTTCCGTGCCGTTTTATTGAGTGAATCAATTGATCCTGCGCTAGCTGCATTGATCTTAACGCTGCCATCAGAGAATGAAATTGCAGAGCTATTTACAGTTATCGATCCTGTTGCTATCCACGAGGTGATCAATTTTATTCATCACCGATTAGCCAACGAGATGTCTGATGAATTCTTGACGGTATACCGCTCGATTAATATTGATGGTTACCGTGTCGATCATCAAGATATTGCAAAACGATCGTTACGTAATGTTTGTTTGCAATATTTAGCGGTGAATGATGATGCAGTGATGGCGAATAAACTGGTCGAAGATCAGTATAAAAATGCGGATAACATGACGGATTCACTGGCAGCACTGACAGCTGCTAATGAAGCACAACTGCCTTGCCTCGTACAATTGATGGCTGATTTTGATGAACGCTGGCACCACGATGGCTTGGTAATGGATAAATGGTTTACATTGCAAGGTTCAAACCCAGCAAAAGGCACGTTATCAAATGTGCGTAAGCTGTTAAATCACCGTTCATTCAGTATGAGTAATCCGAACCGTGTTCGTTCGTTAGTTGGCGCTTTCACGGCAGGTAACCCTGTTAATTTCCATGCAGAGGATAGCAGTGGCTATCAGTTCCTGTATGAAATTTTAGTCGATCTGAATACTCGTAACCCGCAAGTCGCATCTCGCTTAATTGAGCCTCTTATTCGCTTAAAACGCTACGATGAAAAGCGTCAAGCTCAGATGCGTAACGTGTTAGAGCAATTAAAAGAACTCGATAACTTATCGGGTGATTTATTTGAAAAAATTACCAAGGCGTTAGAAAGCTAATTAGCCCACGGTTAAATATAAGAAAATCCCAGATATTGTCTGGGATTTTCTTTTTCAACGAGTAACCGCATGACGATAGGTCACCTCCAGCTTATGTGAAACCTAATTTGCAGTGATAAATTCAACTAAACGCATTTTTATTGATTTTTTCATGGCACATAAGCGTTCAAATAGGGTAATCTATAGCGCGTTTTATCCGACGAAACATCGTTTGCACTTTAGTGTTCACTAAAGCTTATGTTCATAAAGCTTAATTGCTGGTGGCATTGGGTGCGTGCGACATGATGTCTTTCTTATTGAAACGCACTAGCAGAATATAGGTTATTGGATATGTTATATCACCTTGCCCGCAAGGCACTATTCCAGTTCGACCCCGAAAAAGCGCATGAAATGACTTTTCGCCAGCTTCAACGTTTAAACCATTCCCCTTTTCAATGTCTGATTCGCCAATCTGTTGCTACCAAACCAACCCAATGCATGGGACTCTCGTTTAAAAATCCACTTGGGCTTGCCGCGGGTTTGGATAAAGACGGTGAATGCATTGACGCATTTGGTGCAATGGGGTTTGGGTTTGTTGAAATTGGTACTGTGACGCCACGTCCTCAGTCAGGAAATGATAAGCCAAGGCTTTTTCGCTTAGTTGAAGCGGAAGGGATCATTAACCGCATGGGATTTAATAATAAGGGTGTTGATAACCTTGTTGAGAATGTTAAAAAATCCAATTATGGCGGGATTATTGGCATTAATATTGGCAAAAATAAAGATACCCCTGTTGAGCAAGGTAAAGATGATTACCTTATTTGTATGGATAAGGTATATGCACATGCAGGTTATATTGCCATTAATATCTCGTCACCTAATACACCAGGTTTGCGTTCATTACAATATGGTGAAGCACTCGACGATTTATTAAGTGGAATAAAAGCAAAGCAATTAGAACTGCAATCATTGCACAATAAGTATGTCCCTGTTGCTGTTAAAGTGGCACCTGATTTATCCGAAGAAGAAATTATTCAAGTCACAGATAGCTTAGTCCGACATAATATTGATGGTGTTATTGCAACTAATACCACGCTAGATCGCTCTCTTGTCCAAGGTTTGAATCACTGCAATGAAATGGGTGGATTAAGTGGACGTCCTGTTCAATTAAAAAGCACCCAAGTGATTAAACTTATTTCTCGTGAATTAAATGGCAAACTTCCGATTATTGGTGTGGGTGGAATAGATTCATTAACCGCAGCACGTGAAAAAATGGAAGCAGGTGCTTCATTAATTCAAATTTATTCTGGTTTTATTTATCATGGACCAAAATTAATTAAAGATATTGTCAATCATATCTAGTAAATTGTAAATTTACTTAACAAGGGGGTTTCTTTATGCCCCCTTTTAAACTATATTGCTAATAGTGGCTATTTTTATATCAATTTTATTTCAATTTTCAGCGAATGTGTTATTTGACAATAACATTATCCAGTTGTCTGCAAGGCGAATTATTTAGCGTATAAAAATTAGCTGTAGAGTAAATTTAGGAAAGATCGTATTGATGATCGTTCTTATATATATTTACCGGTAAATCGCTAAAGGATCCGTTTATGAATATTAAACCAGATGATCATTGGCGTTGGTATTTTGATCATGACCATGACAGGGTGATGTTAGATCTCGCCAACGGCATGATATTTCGTTCATGTTTTCCAGCTAAAATGCTGACGGTATTTGCTCGTAATGAAATGCCATTTAGTATTGAGGACGCTGGGGAATTTTATTTATTTGATGAGCAAGCTAAACGATTAAATATTACACAAGAAGAAAGGGCCGAATTAGTGCTTAATAGTCTTGTAGCTTATCGTTTTTTAAAACCGCAAATGCCAAAAAGTTGGTATTTTTCTTCATTCCATGCGATTAATACGCCCAAGCAAGGGCAGATTATTCAAGTGTGCTTAGAAAATAGCCATCATTATTCCACATTTATTATTGCGGAAGCTGGATCTTGTGCAAGTTTGTGTTTATTGGCAGAGCCAGTTTTGGAATTACCTGATCGTGTTTTAAGATTTTGTGATCCAATTAAGATCATGAATGATCGCATGCTTGAATATTCATCTAAAGCCAAACGACAGTTATATGGAAATGTGGTTTGATTGATCATCATAGATCACATCAAAAAACGAATAAATAAAATTATTCTTTTCAGTATGATCATTAATTTGGTTGTTGGAATGTTAACACCATCATAAATAAAAATAGATGATGGTGTTAAATATCCAAAATTAAATTTTACTTAAATGCTAATTTTAATGCTGTTTTAGGGATACAACTGCAGGCTAATATATAACCATTCTCCCTAATTGCACTTTGTTTTAATGGCGTCACTTCACCAGACACTAATTTAATTTTACACCGACCACAAATACCCGCTCGACATGAATAGGGTATATTTAAACCGTGAGATTCAAGTTGTTCAAGGATCACATTTTGGTTATCACCTTCATATTCGGTTTCGTCGAAAATTAAGCTGACTTTGCTAACTTGATATTTAGTATCTTGCGTGGAAAGGTCATTTTCCCTTTCTTGCATTAAATATTGTTTGGCGGTCTTAGTTTCTAATACGGTTAATGTATCACCAACACGAATGACGCCTGTATTTTGAATTATTACATTTTGCCCAAAATCGACATCACCGTTTTCATCTGAGCGGAAAGTTTGTAATGTCGCTAATGGCTCGCTATTGGGGTGTTTAATGCCTTTTTCTGGGCTTACGGTTGTGAGGATACAGCGACTGCAAGGCCTATCTAAAGTAAAGACGACATCCCCAATTTGAATCGTTTTCCACGTGTCTTCTTCAAACGGTTTTGCGCCAGTAATAATTAAGTTACCCCGAAATTGTTCAAGTTTAATACTGGCAGGGCAGCGGCGTTGTAGTTCTTGAACTGACGCTTCATTTATTAACAGAAAAGGGTAGCCATCAGCAAATGACATCGGCACGTCTTGGTATTCTTTCACGCGACGAGAAAGCAGTGGGCTCAGCCAACGTAACTGAACGGGCTCATCAAAAAAGGTGCTTAACCAGCTGTTTATTGTTTCGGGTGCGATGAGTGCGTGAAAATGATTGCCCCAAACTTCGGTAGGGCTCTGTTTCTCATCAAAGTCCTGATACAATACTGTTGCACTTTCACCATTGGGGGCTCGAAGATGAAGTCCATTATTGAGCATAACAGGTGTAAACAGTAACATTTGCGGGTATTTTCTCGCCGTAATAAATTTACCTTCCAGCGTGGTTATCATAAAATTACGATCAAAAGTCAAACCGCTAGTATCAGCGAAGGCATGAGATAAGCGCACCCCTCTCATGGATTTTACTGGGTGCGTATAAAGGCGCGAAAGCGTGATCATTTTTTAATCCTTATAATTGTGCGCAGCAACTTTATGACAACTGCATAAGATTAGCTATAATGCGCAACAATTTTTCATCGAAATCGGTAATAAATACTATGAATTTTCTGTTTGCCAGCACAGCTCGTGGCCTAGAAGAACTACTGAAAACGGAACTGGAAGCTCTCGGTGCTAGCCAGTGCAAAGTGACCCAAGGGGGCGTCTATTTTCAGGCCGATGAACGGGTCATGTACCAAAGCTTACTGTGGAGTCGGCTGGCATCGCGTATTTTATTGCCATTGAATGATTTTGATGTCTACAGTGACTTAGATTTATACCTTGGTGTACAGGCGATTGACTGGTCTGAAATTTTTTCTGTGAATGATACGTTTGTAGTGCATTTTACAGGGACTAACGAAGAAATTCGTAATAGTCAATATGGCGCCTTAAAAGTGAAAGATGCCATTGTCGACAGCTTTGTTCGCAAGTTAGACCAACGTCCTGATGTTGCACGCCAACAGGCAGATATTCGTATTAATGTGTACCTGAATAAAGAAAAAGCCAGCGTAGCGTTAGATTTAAGTGGCGATTCTCTGCATATTCGCGGTTACCGTGACTTAGCAGGGCAAGCGCCATTAAAAGAAACGTTAGCCGCGGCGATCATTAACCGTTCTGGTTGGCAGCAAGGTACACCATTAGTTGACCCAATGTGTGGTTCGGGGACGTTATTAATCGAAGCCGCGATGATGGCAACAGACAAAGCACCGGGTTTGCATCGTACCCATTGGGGATTTTATGCATGGTCAAAATTTAATGCCGAATTATGGCGCGAGCTAACCACAGAAGCACAAGTGCGTTTTCGCCAAGGCTTAAAAGAGAATACTTCGCGTTTTTATGGCTTTGATATTGATAAGCGTGTGCTGGAAATGGCGCGCGCGAATGCGCGTCGGGCAGGCCTTCAAGATGTCATTACCTTCAATCAAGGTGATGCGGCTGCGTTAGAAAACCCCGTTAAAACAGAAGCAGTCGGCACCATTATCAGTAACCCACCATATGGTGAGCGTTTAGAAAGTGAGCCAGCCTTAATTGCCTTACACAGCCAATTAGGCCGTGTCGTGAAAGCGCGTTTCCCAGGCTGGCGTTTATCGATTTTCAGCGCTTCACCTGAATTATTAAGCTGTTTGCAATTACGTTCAGAGCGCGAATTCAAAGCGAAAAATGGTCCATTAGATTGTGTACAAAAAAATTACCAATTAGCGGCTACGCCTTCTGAAACCGTTGCGGAAATTTCCCCTGATTTTGCGAACCGTTTACGTAAGAATTTGAAAAAATTAACGAAGTGGGCAAAACAGCAGGGTATTGAAAGCTATCGTGTCTACGATGCTGACTTGCCTGAATATAATGTTGCAGTCGATATCTATGGTGACAAAGTGGTGATCCAAGAATATGCACCACCAAAAACTGTTGATGAACGTAAAGCACGTCAGCGTTTATTTGACGTGATCACGGCGACGATGAACGTATTAGAATTAACATCAAATCAATTGGTGTTAAAAACACGTCAGCGCCAAAAAGGCAAACAGCAATACGAAAAACTGGCACAAAAAGACGATTTCTTTTTGGTGCAAGAATACAATGCCAAAATGCTTGTTAACCTAACTGACTACCTTGATACAGGGCTATTTTTAGACCACCGAATCGCACGTCGTATGTTAGGGGAAATGAGCAAAGGTACTGATTTCTTAAACTTATTTTGTTATACAGGTACGGCAACCGTGCATGCAGGTCTGGGGGGCGCGAAAAGCACGACATCAGTCGATATGTCCCGTACTTACCTTGAATGGGCAGAAAAAAACTTACAAGCGAATGGGTTAACGGGGCGTCAACATCGCTTAATTCAAGCTGATTGTTTAGGCTGGCTAGCAAACAGCAATGAACAATTTGATCTGATCTTTATTGATCCGCCTACATTCTCAAATTCAAAACGCATGGATGGCACATTTGATGTGCAACGTGACCATGTACAACTGATTACACATTTAAAACGACTATTACGCCGCGGCGGAACTGTGATGTTCTCAAACAACAAACGCGGTTTCAAAATGGATATGGAAGCAATCAAAGAGCTAGGACTACAAGCACAAGAAATCACTGCGAAAACGCTTTCTGAAGATTTTGCACGTAATCGTCAAATTCATAACTGCTGGTTAATTCGCCACGCAGAGTAAAGGATAGAATCAATGGCTTTAATTAATTTATCGGGTGCATACCTTTCCTTCAGTGATGCGCCATTACTTGATAATACTGAAATTCATATTGAAGATAACGAGCGTGTTTGCTTGGTTGGTCGAAACGGTGCGGGTAAATCAACCCTGATGCGTGTGCTGACGAAAGAACAACCTTTGGATGATGGCCAACTGGTTTACGAACAGGACTTAGTTGTTGCACGCTTGCAGCAAGATCCTCCGCGTAATGTGGAAGGCACCATTTTTGATTTCGTTGCAGAAGGTGTTGCGGAGCAAGCGCAATACCTGAAGGATTACCACCATATTGCCAAAGTGGTGGAAGAAGATCCTAGTGAGAAAAACTTAAATAAAATGGCTGAATTACAAGAAGTTCTTGATAACCGTAATTTATGGTTATTGGATTCTCGTATCAGCGATGTGCTGAAAAAATTGGGCTTACCTGCGGATGCGGAGCTTTCCTCCCTTTCTGGGGGATGGCTACGTAAAGCGGCGCTGGGGCGTGCGTTAGTGAGCAACCCACGGGTTTTATTCTTAGATGAGCCAACAAACCACTTAGATATCGAAACCATTCTGTGGTTGGAAAACTTCCTTAAAGATTTCCAAGGCAGTATCGTGTTTATTTCCCATGACCGTTCATTTATTCGTAATATGGCAACCCGTATTATCGATTTAGACCGCGGACAGCTAGCCTCATGGCCAGGGACATATGATGATTATTTAGTCAGTAAAGAAGAAGCCTTGCGCGTTGAGGAAATGCAAAATGCAGAGTTCGATAAAAAACTGGCTCAAGAGGAAGCGTGGATCCGCCAAGGTATTAAAGCGCGTCGTACCCGTAACGAAGGGCGTGTTCGTGCCCTGAAAGCACTGCGAGTTGAGCGTTCAGAGCGCCGTGAAGTGATGGGAACAGCGAAAATGCAAGTGGGTGAAGCAGCCCGCTCAGGTAAAATTGTTTTTGAAATGGAAAACGTTAATTATCAAATCGATAATAAAGTTCTAGTAAACGATTTTTCTGCACAGGTGATGCGTGGTGACAAAATTGCATTAGTTGGACCAAATGGTTGTGGTAAAACCACACTATTGCGCTTAATGCTAGGTGATTTACAAGCAGACAGCGGTCGTGTGCATTGTGGTACAAAACTGGAAGTTGCTTATTTTGACCAACATCGAGCTGCATTAGACCCTGATAAAACTGTCATGGACAACCTAGCGGAAGGCAAACAAGAAGTGATGGTAAATGGCAAGCCACGCCATGTATTAGGCTACTTGCAAGATTTTATGTTCCCACCAAAACGTGCAATGACACCTGTCAGAGCCTTATCAGGTGGTGAGCGTAATCGGTTATTATTAGCTCGATTATTCTTAAAACCAAGTAACTTACTGATCCTTGATGAACCGACCAACGACCTTGATGTCGAAACATTAGAGTTACTTGAGGAGTTAGTGGATGGTTACCAAGGAACTGTCCTGCTAGTGAGCCATGATCGTGAATTTGTTGATAATAGCGTAACAGAATGCTGGATCTTTGAAGGCAATGGCATTATTAACCGTTTTGTGGGTGGCTATTTTGACGCGCAAAAGCAAAGAGCACAAACCGTGAGTTTGAAAGCCGAACAAACGAGTAAAGTAGCTGCGCAAGAAAAAACAGCCAAGCCAAAAGAAGTGGCAAAGCGCCCAAATAAACTCAGTTATAATTTATTACGTGAACTGGAACAACTACCTGCTAAGCTTGAACAACTGGAAACGGAAATTGAAGCACTGCAAGCTAAAGTTGGTGATGCGGATTTCTTCAATCAACCTCATGATGTTACAGAGCAAACATTAAGCCAGTTAGCAGCAAAAGAAGCGGAACTGGAACACGCGTTTGACCGCTGGCAAGAGCTTGAATTGCTTAAGAACGGATGAGCTAATTAATCGATTAGAGGAGCGAATATTCTTTGTGTACCCATGAGTCTCATGAACATGTACTTTGTCCTCAGTGCGATATGTTGGTTGCGGTTCCTGAATTGGAACAAGGCAGTAAAGCAACCTGTCCACGCTGTGAGACGACATTAGTTTCAAAGTGGCGATATCCGTATAAGCAGCCCGCTGCCTATGCGTTTAGTGCGTTGATTATGTTATTCATTGCGTGCATGTTTCCCTTTGTAAAAATGAGCGCAGCGGGTATTGAAAATGAAATTTCGCTTTTTCAAATCATTGAAATTATCGCCACGACGCGTTATAGCGGTCTGGCGCTATTTTTCTTGTTTTTCTCTTTAGTCATACCTGCTTTTTGTATGGTCACCATTATCCTTTTAGGGCTACAAGTTCATATTCCTAAAGGGATTAAAGTAGTGATCACGCGGATTTTATTCCAAATGAAAGCGTGGTGCATGGCGGAGATTTTCTTAGCGGGTGTTTTAGTCAGTTTCGTCAAATTGATTGCCTACGGTGATATTGGTATTGGGCTAAGTTTTTTGCCTTACTGTATATATTGCATGTTACAGGTGAGAGCATTCCAATGCCTGGATAGGCATTGGTTGTGGAATCGTATTGAAGCTGCACCAAAGCTCATACATCCATTGAAAGTGGGTCAAACAGGTATAAGCCAAAATATACGCTTGTGCTTGGTTTGCACTGCGATTTTACCTGCGGAACAATCTAAATGCTCACGTTGCCATTCCTATGGCAGTGTTCGTAAGCATCAAAGTTTACAATGGACATTGGCGCTGCTTGTGACGTCCATTATGTTATATATTCCTGCAAATGTGCTGCCGATGATGACGACAAATACATTAGGCAGTGACTTAAACTCCACAATTATTGATGGGGTTATTTTGCTGTGGGGGGATGGTTCATACCCCGTTGCTATGGTTATCTTTGTCGCCAGTATTATGGTTCCTACGCTGAAAATGATTGGAATTGCTTGGTTGTGCCTTGATTCAAAAGGGTATGGCAACCGTGATCCTCATCGTATGCATTTTATTTATGAGCTGGTGGAATATGTTGGTCGCTGGTCAATGATTGACGTATTTGTGATTACGATTTTGGCCTCTTTAGTCCAAATGGGGCAGTTAATGAGCATCGTTCCTGCGATGGGGATTATTTTCTTTGGTGTTGTCGTGATTTTAACGATGTTTGCGGCGATGACATTTGACCCTCGATTGACTTGGGATCGTTGTGATGCGAAAAATGCAGTGAATACTGCTGAACAAGAAGGAGCCATAGGGTGACCTCACAAGAAACACCACAGGCTAATGCCAAAGTCAGTAAGCTAAAAAGTTGGTCACCTGTATGGGTGATCCCAATTGTCACAGTTTTACTTGGGGCCTGGATCTTATTTTATCACTTTAGTAACCAAGGCCCAGAAGTGACATTGATCACTTACAATGCGGAAGGAATCGAAGCTGGTAAGACCAAAATTAAAAGCCGCAGTGTCGATATCGGTGTTGTGGAAAGCGTGACGCTAGATGACAATTTTAGTCGTGTCATCATTAAAGCGCGTTTAAATAATGAAATGAAAGAGTTACTTCGTACTGACTCGGCATTTTGGATTGTTAAACCTGCAATTGGTCGCGATGGTGTTACAGGCCTAGGAACGTTACTTTCAGGAGCTTATATTGAGCTTCAGCCTGGTCTTGCAGCAAAAGAACACTTTGAATTCACCTTGTTAGATACACCACCTTTAGCATCTCCTGATGCTAAAGGTATCCGCGTTATTTTAGCCAGTGATAAAGCGGGGCAGCTCAATCCAGGTGACCCTGTCTTATTCCGTGGTTACCGCGTAGGCTCTGTCGAAACCAGTAACTTTGATATGGATAAGCGCGATATGCGTTATCAACTGTTTATTAATGCGCCTTATGACAAACTTATCAGTTCAAACGTGCGTTTCTGGAAAGACAGTGGCATTGCCTTTGATATGTCATCTCAAGGTGTACATGTCGAAATGGGGTCAATTGCCACTTTATTAACCGGCGGTGTAAGTTTTGATGTCCCTGCGGGATGGGTTCCTGGAGCCAGTGTTAAGGAAAATACAGAGTTTGAACTGTTTGATAACCAAAGCAGTATTCAAAATTCACTGTATACCCAGTACCAAGACTTTGTTCTCTTTTTCTCTGATTCTGTACGTGGATTGCAGCCTGGGGCACCTGTTGAATTCCGGGGTATTCGTTTAGGGACTGTTGCACAGGTTCCGTTCTATACCGCGGGTTTAGACCAATCACTGGATAATGACTTTAGAATTCCTGTCCTTATTCATATCGAACCAGAGCGTTTTTCTAAAGATGTAGGCGCGAATTTTAATTTAAAAAATGAATTAAAATTAGCAATGAAAGATGGGTTAAGAGCATCATTGAAATCGGGTAATTTACTGACGGGTGCACTATTTGTTGATTTAGACTTTGTCCCTAATGCTGAGCCATATAAAGGCCCAACGGTGGTTGCTGGGTATAAAATCATTCCAACGACCAGTGGTGGTTTAGCGCAGATTCAGCAAAAAGTGATTGCAGTGCTGGATAAAATCAACAATATGCCAATTGAGCCTATGTTGAACCAAACCACACAAACGTTAGCAGAAGGGCAAAAAGTGGTAAAAGAAGCCAACGCAATGTTAGTTGAGCTGAATAAAGTAATGGCAAGTAAAGAGTTCCAAAATTTACCACATGATTTACAAAAAACGTTGCAAGAAATGAACCGTGCAATGCAAGGCTTCCAACCAGGCTCACCTGCTTATAATAAGATGGTGGATAATATGCAGCGTTTAGATCAAGTCTTGAGAGAAGTTCAGCCACTGTTAAGAACGTTAAACAATAAGAGTAATGCATTAGTCTTTGAAGCCGAACCAACTAAGGATGTACAGCCGAAAGGAGTTAAAAAATAATGAGATATCTGATATCGATATTTGTTTTGTTGTTGGCAGGGTGTAGTAGTACACCAGAAAAAATGTATTACCAGTTGCCAATACACGCTTCTGAAACGCAATCTGTGGCGGTGATGAATAAAGGCCAAGTATGGTTGCAGCGCATTATGTTATCGGATGTATTGACGTCGAACGGCATCACTTATCAAACGACAGATGTAAGCTACACCAATGCAAGTACACACTTATGGGCAAGCCCATTAGAGCAGCAACTAGGGCAGTCAATGGTGAGTGAATTGTCAGCAGCGTTACCTGAAAAGCTAGTTTCGTTGCAGCCACTACAAAACTCACCAGATACCTTGGATATTACACTCACGGCTTTTAATGGTCGTTATGATGGTAAGGTGCTCATTCAAGGCTTCTGGACATACTCAAAGGATAAAAATGTGATCCGTCGTAATTTTGATGTCCAACTGGATCAGCAGGAAGATGGTTATCCTGAATTAGTCCGTACGTTGGCAGCAGGTTGGCAGCAAGTTGCCAAAGGGATTGCTGATGAAATTAATAAACACTAATTAATCATCTTTTAATTCGTTTTCTAAGTGCACTTTAGGTATACGTAATGATTACTATTACCTGAGGTGCATTTTTTTGTCATTAGAAATTCTGTTTAAACACGCTTTTAGGATAGGTTTAAAAATAGTCGTTTTTAGTTATTCTAAAATGATGATTATTAAAGAGATATTTATAAATTTCAATAGATTCAAATGGTTGTTATAAATGGGCTATACAAGTCACATTTATGCCAATTATGACAAATATATGAAAATCTTTACTTGATTTTCTGTTCGGTGGGCGCTATTTCTATAGAGTACCTATTAAGAAATAGTAGGTGCTGTTTTCTTTTCCATTTAAATGATGAGGGAAGTAAGGCATGAAAAGACAGAAGCGAGACCGTTTAGAAAGAGCTTTATCAAGAGGTTATCAAGCTGGTTTAGCAGGGCGCTCTAAAGAATTGTGTCCATATCAGGCTGTAGATGCTCGTTCGCACTGGTTAGGTGGTTGGCGTAAAGCGATGGAGGATCGAACCGTAGCCGTTGTTTAATTCCACTATTATCTGAACCTTTAGGTTAAATAACCTGCCTGCCTTTTGGAATTATTTGTGGGTTTTTAAATTAAAGGTATCACTCAATTTAAGAACCTCCGCAATTGCGGAGGTTTGCATTTCAGTGACTTAGAAAGCGCTGGTATCTTTGAATAGACCGACTTTTAAGTCTGTTGCGGTATAAATTAATTTACCATCAACGAATACTTCTCCATCAGCTAAGCCCATGATCAGCTTACGGTTAATCACGCGTTTGAAACTGATACGGTAAGTGACTTTTTTCGCTGTTGGCAGAACTTGGCCAGTGAATTTAACTTCACCCACACCTAAAGCACGACCTTTACCTTCGCCGCCTAGCCAGCCGAGGTAAAAACCAACTAACTGCCACATAGCATCAAGACCTAAACAACCAGGCATAACAGGGTCATTAGTAAAATGACAGCCAAAAAACCAAAGTTCAGGATTAATATCAAGCTCAGCTTCGACATAGCCTTTATCAAAGGTGCCACCATCTTCGGTCATTTTGACGATGCGATCCATCATCAACATATTTCCTGATGGCAGTGGAGGGCCATTTTCCCCAAATAACTCGCCTTTTCCAGAAGCAATTAAATCATCTTTAGTGTAGGACTCGCGTTTATCAACCATGTTCTTCAGATAGCCTTTATTATGTGTAGGGGTACAGGATAGCTTACACTTGTACGCTGAACAACTCCGATCTGCTATTTTTTACGCAATCTTTACTTAACTCATCCACTTCAAGAACCAAGGAAGTCTGGCTTTATCAGGGGAATTGGCTTGGTTAATACGTTCTTGAATTAAAGCTAACAAGTGTACGTTATCTCCTTCCACTTGCTGTTCAAAGTAAGGTTGTTTCGTTAATAATGTAATCGCTTGAGCAACATGTTCGACGGGCCAAATATGGAATTGACCCGCTTTTACAGCTTCAACTACTTCTGCTTTGGTGCATAAATGGCGCACGTTAGCCATGGGAATAATCACACCTTGCTCGCCTGTTAAGCCGCGTTTTTCGCAGATATCGAAGAAACCTTCAATTTTCTCGTTGACTCCACCGATTGGTTGGACATAACCAAACTGGTCAACAGCACCTGTCACCGCAATTTGCTGGTCAATAGGCTGTAATGCTAAGGCGCTTATTAACGCGCATAGTTCAGCGAGAGAGGCACTATCACCATCAACCTCACCATATGACTGTTCAAAAACAATTGATGCTGAAAATGGCTGTGGTTGTTCCAGTTTCAGTTCATAGTTTAAGTAAGCTTGCATGATCATCATGCCTTTAGCATGAATATTACCGCCAAGCTCTGCTTTGCGCTCAACATCCGTGAATTCACCATCACCAAGGTGAGCAACACAGGTAATCCGAGATGGCTCGCCAATCGCTTCTGGATGTCCAGGATATTGCAAGACAGATAATCCATTGATTTGGCCAATAACTTCGCCTTCTGTTTTGACGAATATTTGTTCTTGTAAAATATCATCTTGCGTACGCTCAGCCAGAAAACTGTGTCGCCATAAGAGGTTTTCAATTGCTTTGGTAAAGGATTCTTGCGTAAGCTGCCCATTGATTGAGTAATGGGATGCATCTATCAAGCTGCGTGTTAACCAAGGGGTATCTAGTGGTAGATTGAATTTATCTTCACAATAACGCGTTGCTTGCTGAATAAAAGGAACCCACCCATCAGCTGCAATATTAGGTAATGAATTTGTTTCTATAATGGATTTGATATAACTCATCCACAGGGACAATTGTTCTTCATCTTCGAAGAACATGATAGGTTCATATTCCCCATAAATAGCGCTATCGAAGATTTCTGGTGCACTATATTCAAGTTCTTCTAATGCGAGCCTATCCCCAACAACCACGACGTTGAGCTCAAGGGGGTGAGGCTCTATAGCAATAGGTAATGGTTGATTTTCAGAGTAGGGTAACCATTCTAATTGGCGTCGGTTAACCATGTTTTTTAGACGGTTCCACATAAGTGGTTGGCTAATTAATGCGTTTGCTGCTATTACAAGCACGCCACCATTAACTTGATGAACTAGGCCCGGGACGAGTTGCAATGATGGAGTAACATAACCCAATAATTGCTCTGGTTCTACCCAATGCCGATAAGCGATAGGTTGCTGAGTTGAAAAACGGCTTTTAATGCCGTCTTTCCACTGGAAAGAATGTTTATCTTCAGATAATTGATAATCCCCATCAATGACTGATGTGTTTTCTAGTAATGAGTTAATTGCATTTGCATAAGTGCAAAGATACTTCTCACTTTCATCAGATTTGATAAACATAAAGCGGGTATGCGCTAATTCCTTAACGAAACGCTGCATTCCATCAAATAACCGAGGTTGAATATCGGAAAATGTTGCGGGATTCAGAGATTCTGAAGAGACTAAATGTGTCTGAAATGACGATAAATTAGGAATTAGGCCTTGCCATGTTAGTTCTTGACTGATCACTATGATTATCTGCTATTAATAGGGTTATAAATAAAATGCCTGCCAGTTAGCTGGGCGCATGTACTTGATTGTGTTTATTCGGTCAATTGACCATTCGTATTGTTTGTTTTATAAACGATTTTCAAGCCAGTAAATTACCCAGTGGGCAAGACTGTTATATTAGCCTTTGATAGGCAATCTTGCAGCAATAATTGTTGAAATATCGATTAGAATAACGAAAACATGAGCACAACAGGGAGTGTCATTGGCCAAGTGAAGCCAATTAATAGAGCACTAAGTAGACGCATAATACAGCTTGGATCTTTCGTGATAAATAGGGTGAATAACATTGCACATAGGCCGCCAACCCCATAGATGACGAGTATGTTTTCAAAAGTTGACATGCATGATGATAAAATTGTTAACAGGTGGATGCGGATTCTACACTATTTAGACAAGGAACGGTTATTTTCTTTGCTGAAAAAATGAATATTTAACTAAATCGAATTTCTGCTTGAGCATTTTGTTTATAATATTGCTAATATAAAGATAGGTTCGGTTTTCTTCAGGAAAAATTATGAAATATCAGCAGCTTGAAAATCTTGAATGTGGCTGGAAATGGGAGTACCTCGTGAATAAAGCACGTGCTGGCGAAGCGATTACCCGTTACATCGAACGAAGCGCAGAAAAAGAAGCGATAGAATTGCTGTTAAAAACGGAAAATAGACCTAGCGAAGTGCTTAAATGGATTTCACTGCATATGAATCCTGATCTTGATAACCGGATGAAGCAAAGTATTCGAGCTAGGCGTAAACGACATTTTAATGCAGAGCACCCGCATACACGAAAAAAATCAATAGATTTGAATTTTTCAGTTTGGCAACGTTTATCTAATTTAGCGGTAAAACGGAATAAAACATTGTCAGAAACGATCATCCAGTTGATCGAAGATGCAGAACATAAAGATAGATATGAAAATCAGATGAGTACATTGAAACAGGATCTCCAAGCAATACTAGGCACTACAAAAAATCGTGGTGATGAATAATGCATTGATGGATGATCGTTAGGTATCTTGACTGGATTAGTAAAAAGTTGGATTAGCTGCTATTAAAATAGATTTTGAATAATCTAAAGCCTCCATAGTTTTAAGTCAAAAAAAACCCCAATCGCAATTGGGGTTTTGTATTTAGTTCAAAATTCAAACGAGGGCTAAGAATTAAGCGCCTGGTTGAGTAACAACTTCAGTTGTACCTTGAATTTCGATTTCAACGCGACGGTCTGGCGCTAAGCACTCGATCAGAGCAGCACGGCCTTTAACAGCGTCACATTTGTTGCCAGTTACTGGATCTTCTTTACCGCGACCTTCAGCTGCGATTGCAGATGCTGGAACGCCTTTAGATACTAAGTAATCAACAACTGACTGAGCACGTTTTTGTGACAGTGGCAGGTTGTAGTTTTGTGAACCGATACGGTCTGTGAAGCCAACAACCAGTACACGACCTTGAGTTGGGTCGATGCTGCTCAGTTCGTTGTACAGTTCGTTCAGAGCTTGCTGACCTTCTGGTTTCAGAGAAGCTTTGTTGAAGTTAAACAGAACGTCTGAACGCAGTGTGAAACGTTTGTTTTCAACAACTGGAGCTGCTGGCTCAACAACTGGAGCTGGAGCAACTACTGGAGCTTCTTCTTGACCAAAGCGGTAAGCAACACCAACACTCAGCATGCCGTTGTCTGGACGAGTACCGATATTGTCTTTATCACCTAAGTTGCTAACCCATTGGTAGTCTAAACGAGTAGCCCACTCTGGAGTGATTGCGTACTCAAGACCCAATGCGTATACAGGCGCAACGCCAGTATCAGTTTCTTTGTAGTCACGTTGGTTAGCTTTAGCTTCTGTACGGTAAACCATACCACCCAGACGAGTATAAACGTCTAAGTCATCCATGATTGGATAGCTTAATTTAGTGGTTAATGAAACACCCATAGAGGTTAAGTCGCCTTTGTCAGCGCCTTTGTATTTCATTTTACCAAACCAGTCGTAACCTAATTCGAAGCCCATGTACTGGTTGTATTGGTAACCAGCAAATGCACCTGCACCTAAAGTGTCACGCTCAGTAGAACTACCTACTGATGGGCCACCGTTAGGAGTGAATTTAGTGTCTTCGTAATGAGACCAACCTAATTTAGCACCTGTATACCAAGTGTTATCTTTTGGAGCTGCTTGAGCAACTGTTGCAAAAGCGGCTACTGCCACTGCTACTGCGATAGCTGTTTTTTTCATTTTTACGCCTCGTTATCATCCAATATTGGCATGGCCTCAATGAGCCTTATTATTCGCCATTGGTTCAATTTACTTGCTAGGTTTCGCAGACATTATCTACAAAAAATTAATAAAAGTAAAAAATAATGCCGTAAGCTTAACAAGCTAAAGTCTACAACGAACTTAGAAAGATACAAGTAGAGTGAGCAATAAACGTTAAAAAAAGTATTTTTTTAGTGTATAAATCAGAGAGATATGTATATTTCGTATTATGATTGTTTTTTATCTATCTGATTGATCTTCAATGCTTTTCATTTCACTTTAGGGATAAATATTTCTAAAGGTTAAATTTAGTAAGAAAATTCTTAATCTTGGTTAGTGATAGTGAGTTGAATGAATTTTTAGGTTGTTTAGCTGTCCTGATTGCATACTCACCATATTATATGTCTTTTGTGGGCGCATAATAAAGCCGATAGAATGACCTTCTTGTGCTGCGTCTTGTAAGCGAACAAAATCTTGTTCATTTAATTCAGGTAGCCATCCTAAAACAACACTGTAATTACCACTCTTTAATGCTTTTTCCATTGCATCAATGGTGGTTATTGGTGCCATATGATTTAACTGCATAACCTTATGTGTAGGAATACCCGCTTGTTCTAACCAGTGTTTACTAAGTTTTTTGTTTGGGCTTAACCACAGTAACCAACGTGATTGAACACCAAACTGACGCAGCATAGGCAACAAGATGAAATCCATTATAGGATGTTTTTCATCGTAGACAAGTTCACTCACCATACCTTGCTGCATTGAGCCATTGGTTGGCTCCGCAGTTTGGAAAGATTGTGTGTAATTATTAAGAGAATGTTCTGTTGTGTTATTCCAAGAATAGATGCTCATAATTCACCTCGCAACAATGCTGTATGAACATACAGTAACTGTATATCCATCCAATATCAAGACTATTTTTTCAAAGCGCTTCGCAACTTTGGTGTTTTTCTATGCATTCTACTTGGCATTTTTTATTGAAACTCTCAGAATTGGTTATGCGTAATTGCTTGTAATGAAAGAAATAATAAAATTAATTTTCTCAAGGATGAAAGTTAACCAGGCCCAAAAAGGAGTTAAGGTAAATGTTGTTATCAGAAGAAAAAATTTTTTATTTGTACCGTTTATTAAACCAGTTGGGTGAGCTTAAACGCAAAAACCACTTTGGCGGATACTGTTTATTAGTCGATGATGCGATTGTGGGATTATTACTGGATGGGCATTTTTATCTCAGAGGGTGTTTGTTAGCGAGAAGCCACTTTGAGGCCTCGGGGCTTGATAGGCTAGTCTATACTAAAAAAGGTATCCCATTGGAAATGCGTTATTACCAGCTATCAGAGCAAATGTGGTGTGACGAAAAGCGTCTTCTACAACTTATTGAAATTGCTTACCATTCTGCTGTTGAGGAACTGCAACAAAAGCAGGTTACAACGCGTAGAATAAAAGATTTACCGAATATGAATATGTCTGTTGAAAGGGCTTTGGGGAAGATAGGGATCTTGCATGCTGACGATTTACGCATGGTGGGTGCGAAAGCCTGTTTTATGAAGTTAAAACAACATGGAAGGCATAAGCCAAGTATTAAGTTGTTGATTGGTTTAGCCGCCGCGATTGAAGGGTGCCACAGCGCAGTATTACCGAAGACAATTAAGCAAGAGCTAATTGCCTGGTATAATAGTTTTGAATTAACGACAATGTGATAGCGTCATCGTAAAGGTGCTTAATTAAGCCGTTTAATTGACAGCACTGCATAAAACAGAAAATCAAGCGGGTATTAAGAGCTTGTTTTATATTCTAATACCCGCTCATCGGTAATATTTATGATGAACTGATTTGCTGGATCATTTGTTTTATTTCAGGAATAAGCTCAAGTAAAAGCTTTATTTGCTCCATGATTAACAATGTTTTTTCATCATCACTCGCTGAAATATTGTCAATACGGTGTAAGAGGCTATCACGCAACTTTTCTGATTTTTCATCAACGATATATGGATCTAGCGTGGTAATTTGTAGAGAAGATTCGACATAACAAATGGCATCATTTAATAAGGTTAAATTCTCTTCATTTTGTATTTTCTCTCGGTGAGCGCCAAGGGCGGAAATATAACTTAGTAAAGTATGATTCAAGCATAATAAACGAAATGCCTGCTCTTGGGTTATTCGATAAGATTTAGGGTCTGATGCCATATTGGAGACAATGGAAGCAAATTCGGCATCATTATTATGTGCCTCACGCCGTGCTACTCGATATTCTAAGCCGTTGTCTTTTCCTTGGTAGTATTGTAATAAAATCGCATCTAAATAGCGGCAATTGCTATCCATGGTTTTTTGTACAACCTGAGGCAGTTGGCGAAATTTCCAATCAGGCCAAATAAAACTCACCGCAAGTAATGCGATAAAGCAGCCAATTAAGGTATCGATAATTCGAGGGAGTGCGACATCGAAGCCCTCACCGAGTAGGTTAAAACAGAATAAAACCAACAAAGTAATAAACAGCGTGGCTTGGGCATATTGGCTGCTTCGGAACATGAAGAACAACAACCCTGAAATCACGATGAGAGTAAGCTGCCCTTCTATTGAAGGGATTAAATTAAGGAGCGGTAAGCCGATAATAATACCCACAATCGTGCCGATGATACGTAGTGCTAAACGTCGTTTAGTGGCGTTGTAGTTAGGTTGGCAGACAAATAAACTGGTGAGTAAAATCCAATAGCCCCTTTCCATATCAAACAATTGAATAATTGCATAACCTGTACAAAGTAAAATTGACATTCGCACCGCATGGCGAAATAAAGAGGATTTTGGCGTTAAATGGTGATTAATGCGTGAAATAATATCGCTAAAACCTGAGAGCGATTCATCAGATAATTGCTCAATTTGTTTATTATTTTGTTGCCATGAGCTTTGTTCAAGGCTCAGCCCTTTCAGTTGAACATCGATACCTTTCAAGTTTTTCAATAGATTATGTAATGCCTTGATTTCATGGAGCGTAGGGGATTGTTCCTTGAGGAGTTGCAAGGAATTTTCAAGGTAAGCAAATGTACGTTCGAAGCGTGGATTGTGTTGGTATGGTTTACGCCATAACACAGATTGAGCAACTTGTTGGCAAGCGCGGGCTTGCATAGTTAATAAACGTTGAAAACGGAATAAAATATCATGATGGCGAAGTGTACGGCTAAGCTGTTGATATTGAATATGGGATGAGCTGGCTCGCTCATGAATATCTTGAGCAACAAAATAATAATGCAGAGTATTGCGCGTCCCTTTTTGCCCTCGGTCGCCTTTTAAGCGGCTAAGTAATGCGCTTTTTGTTTGGTTCATGGTATTAACTAAGCTGCTGTTAACTAGCGCTAAATCATAAACAGATTGCTGATAATCATCTTCAAGGTCGGGGTCAAATAAGCTAGCTTTAGCATCTAAATAAGCTGATAACTGTTGGTAACACTGCGTAATGGCATCTTGCAATGGCCGCACTGGAAATAAAATATGGCCGATTAAGGTTAAAAGGTTATACCAGATTGCCCCTATTAGAAGAAGGGCTGGCTGTTGGTACCATGTATCGAAAATTGGGACGCCTAACATGGTGTAGATTGCAATTAATAATGCACCGAACGCAATGGTGGCATAACGTTGCCCTAATGCACCCAATAAAATAAATCCGCAGGTGGAAAATGCTAATCCAAAAAAGAAAAATAGAGGATAAGGAAATAAAAGTTCAATAGAAACTGAGGCAATAAAAAAACAAAAAAGAGTAATAATTAAATTTTTTATTCTGCCAGTTAGCCTATCATCTAAGTCAGTTAATGCAGCAGCAACGACACCTAATGTAAGCGGAATGGTGATTTTTGGCTCTTGACCTAAGAGCCATGGTAATAAGGTTGCGCCTGTCAGGGCTATAAAGATTCGGATATAATATAGAATATGGCTGTTATAGAGCACACGACGATAACTGGTAAGCAGCGTTAGCACAAAGTACCTCAAAGGTAAGAAAATCCCTATTCCTTATAGGATAGCGTGTTTACTCGGAATAAAAAACCGTTTGGAATCAAGCCAACGTATTTTAGTCATTGATATTCTTAGGTGCAGGACGTATGGAACTGAAATCAACACAGATTGGACAGCGTCTGGCTCAGCATCCCTACAATCGGGTTCGCTTACTCAACGCAGGTATTGAAGTTAGCGGTGAAAATCACCAATATCTTATCCCTTTTAATGAACTTATCGATCTTCGTTGTAAGCGGGGTATTGTCTGGGGGGAGTTAGAGTTTGAAATTGTAAACGAGCAAGTCATTCGTTTGCATGGTACTGAATGGAAACAAACTCAGCGCTTTTTTCATTATTTAAATGAAAAATGGCAGCAATGGAGTGGAGAGATGAGCCAAGTGAGTGCAGAGGTTCTCACTCAGTTGAACAATAAAATTGAGCAAATATCACAGCAAGATGCATGGTTGAGTTTACGCCAATTAACGGTGATTAAAGATAATATTAAACAGCAGTTTTCGTCGCTGCCATTACCCCTTGCCCGAATTTCGCAGTTCGAAAATTGTTCAGTACAGTACCAATTATGCCTACAGTGGCTGAATCATAGCCAACAGTGTCGTAAGCAAATCAATGAGAAATGGTGTGAATCTGTTTTGACTCGTTACCACGATTTCTTTCAGCAAGTGGAATCATCACCGCTCAATCATTCTCAGTCTTTATCCGTTATCAATGGTGAAGATAACGTACTTGTGCTTGCGGGGGCTGGAAGCGGCAAAACGTCTGTATTAGTGGCTCGTGCGGGCTGGTTAGTTCTACGGGGATTAGCAAAGCCAGAGCAAATTTTACTGTTAGCGTTTGGTCGTAAAGCCGCAGATGAAATGAATGAGCGTATTCAATTACGTTTGCAACAAGATGAGATTCAAGCAAAAACTTTTCATGCTTTAGCTCTCCATATTATTCGAGAAGGCAGTAAAAAATCCCCTGTAGTCAGTGAACTAGAAAGCAACACTAAAAAACGCCAAGCGTTACTCTTAAAAGAGTGGCGCGAGCAGTGTTCAAGTAAAAAAGCACAAGCTAAAGGTTGGCGAGAGTGGCTGAGTGAAGAGCTGATGTGGGATATTCCAGATGGCGAGTTCTGGCAAAACGAAAAGATAACCCAGAGAGTCGTTGCACGTTTAGAACGCTGGCTAAGTTTGATGCGAATGCATGGGGGTAGCCAAAAAGAGATGGTGGATAATGCCCCTGAAGAGATACGAGAGTTATTTCATAAGCGTATTAAATTGATGGCTCCGTTACTCAAAGCATGGAAGAACGCGCTAAAAGAAGAGGGGGCGGTTGATTTTTCTGGGCTGATCCATCAAGCGGTTAATATCCTCGAAAAAGGGCGATTTATTAGTCCATGGAAACATATTTTAGTCGATGAATTTCAAGATATTTCACCGTTAAGGGCTAAGCTTTTGCAAGCGTTACGCCAACAAAATAAGCAAACAACCTTGTTTGCAGTAGGTGATGATTGGCAAGCTATCTATCGCTTTAGTGGTGCTGAGCTGGATTTGACAACATCTTTTGAACATAACTTTGGTGAAGGGGAGCTTTGTGCTCTGAACACCACTTATCGGTTTAATGAGCGTATTGGTGACATTGCTAACCAGTTTATTTTACAGAATCCTATCCAGCTAGATAAGCCTTTGAACAGCTTGGTTAAAGGTAATAAAAAATCTGTCGTCCTTTTGTATGAAGAGGCGTTAGAGCGCTTGTTAGATAAAATGAGCGGGTATGTGCTTGATGATGAAATAATATTGGTTTTAGCGCGTTATCATTATTTAAAACCAGAGATTCTAAATAAAGCGCAAACACGTTGGCCGAAGTTGAATATCCAATTTATGACGATCCATGCATCAAAAGGGCAACAAGCTGATCATGTTATAATTTGTGGGCTCAATGGTGGAAAAGATGGGTTTCCTGCACCAGCAAGAGAGTCAATTATTGAAGAAGCATTATTGCCACAACCTGAATCATTTGAAAATGCAGAAGAACGGCGCTTACTGTATGTTGCAATAACACGTGCAAAACAGCAAGTTTGGCTACTCTATAACCCTGAAAACCCATCGGAGTTTGTTGAGGAGCTCAGACAATTAGGTGTACCAAGACAGAAAAAACCGTAATGATATTGCCCTGTGTTGAAAGTGTTTGGCACAGGGCAATCGATGTATTAGCCTGTGCGTTTGGTTAGGTAACTTTGATAATCAGGGATGACAATATCGATTGCCTCATCAAAAAATGGTGAGGTGATGAGAAAATCTGCGGTTGCAGGATTAGTGGCAACAGGAATGTTCCACACGGTTGCTAAGCGCAGTAAGGCTTTGACATCAGGGTCATGGGGTACAGCATTGAGTGGATCCCAAAAGAAAATCAAAAGGTCGATTTTTTGTTCTGCAATCATGGCACCAATTTGTTGGTCTCCCCCCATTGGGCCACTTAGCATACTCGTGACTGGCAAGCCTGTGTGCTGGTTAATCAAATTACCTGTTGTTCCCGTCGCATACAGTTTATGAGCTTGCAGGCGCTGTGTATTTTTCGTAGACCAAGACAGCAAAGACGACTTACAGTGGTCATGGGCAACTAAAGCAATATTTTTTGAGGCACCTATAATACGGGTTGTTGATTCCATGGTTTTCCCTTAAGTCAGATGGACTTTAAATATCGTTAAAATTGATTGGGCAAAGATGTACCAGATATATCATAATGCTAGTGAATAGTTTACTGGTTTTGGGAGATATTTTGATGAAAGATCAAGAAATTGCTGAAATTTTAAAAAGCGTGAAGACCATAGCATTAGTCGGTGCGAGCGAAAAAGTTAATAGACCCAGTTATGAAGTCATGGAATACCTATTACATCAAGGCTATCACGTCATTCCTGTCAGCCCAAAATTAGCAGGGCAAACGTTGTTAGGCCAGTTGGTATATGAAAAGCTAAGTGACATAAATGAGCCAATAGATATGGTGGATGTATTTCGTAATGCAGAAGCTGCTGTCGGTATCGCGCAAGAAGCCGTTGCTGCTAAGGCAAATGTTTTGTGGCTACAAAAAGGCGTGATTAGCGAAGAGGCACAAAAAATTGCATTAGAAGCGGGAGTGAAGTTTGTGATGGACAGATGCCCAAAACAAGACATTCCAGCTTTAGGACTTGAGAAATAATGATTTTACTTAACAGTTAAAAAGTAAAGCAGCTAAGTGCTGCTTTACGGTTGCGTTCATTAATGAGAAGAAAAATTAGTTACGCAGACGCGGTGCCTGCAACTGAGACCTTATTGACTCTGCAAGTTCATCCATCGAAGGTTGTTCAGGATGGTCATCTGCAGATTCATAAGTAATTTGTGCTTCAGCCAAATAAGTATGAACAGCATCCCCATTGTCATCTTCCATAACAACATGATACCAAGGCAGATCGCGTAGCGTACTGTTTGAGGCAATATCATCATCATGTGGTTGTTCGAGCGAATATTCAGCGTCCACATCAACAACGACCCCTAAATAGCCGAGAAGTTTGTGTCTGACTTGTTGCCCGATCCCATATTTACTGGTGATCATCATAGCGACCTCCTAATAGCCTTGCTTGTACTTCAATCTATATGTGGGCAGTGTTGCGCGTTTTCAAGTTAACGTATGGACAATTAGCAATAACGCAATACACTGTCTCTATATGCAACGTTGAGAAAGCAGTGCCTCACTAGCAGATTATCTGTTCAACGGGTAAAAAACAACAGCTAAAAAAGAGAACCACACTATTATGCTCTAAAAAGGAGGCGAACATGACAACATCAGGCCGTTACTTTTATATTTATGGGCGAGTTCAAGGGGTTGGCTTTCGTTATCAGACCTATCATTGGGCCAATCAAAATGGGCTTAAAGGTTTTGTGAGCAACCGTGAAGACGGCAGTGTAAAACTTGCGATTTATGGCTCAGAGCAAGATATTGAATTTGTCGATGACTGGTTGAAAGCGGGTGGACCACCAGGGGCTAAAATTGATCATTTTTTTAGTGAAAGCTGGCAAACGGCGCCAATAGCGGATTTTAATGTCCGCTATTAGTAAGAAATCAAATGCATTTCACAGGCTTAGGCAAGCCAGCAAGTTTAGTCGCTTGTTTGGCTGGCCCTTTTGGAAAGAGCCGGTATAGATAGCGGCTATTGCCTTTTTCTTCCCCAAATTGTTGCGAAACGGCTTTGACTAACATGCGGATCGCTGGGGATGTATTAAATTCTAAGTAGAAGTTACGCACAAAACGAATGATTTCTAAGTGCTCATGAGTCAGTTCAATGCCTTCTTCTTGCGCAAGTAAAGGGATGAGTTCCTCTGACCATTGTTGGCTATCGAGCAAATAACCTTGAGAGTCCGTTTCAATTTCTTGATTGTTAAACAGCAACATACTTTATTAATCCCAAAAAAACAGAGTACAAATTTAGCAAAAATGAGCCCATAACCCAAGCGAACGAATTAAAATGTTGATATTTTCACCCAACAGACTGAAATGCGTATATTTTTAAGGCGAACGAACAAGTTAGGGGTTTACATCCACGAAGAGGATGTTTATAGTGCACGTCATTGCGGAGGGGTGGCCGAGCGGCTGAAGGCAGCGGTCTTGAAAACCGCCGATGGGAAACCATCCGAGAGTTCGAATCTCTCCTCCTCCGCCATCTTCACTTCTAGCAACGTCTTCTAAAGTCTTCCAATCCCAAGTACATCAAGCATTCTAACTAAATCCCATTATTCCAACGTCTACTAACGTCTATTGAAAACTACCCCCTTTAGGTGGTACATATGGGGGTACATTTATACCCCATGATTTGAGTACCCCCAAATGAAGCTAACAGTTAAACAAATTGATTCCAGTAAGCCTAAAGAAAAAGACTACAAAATATCTGATGGTGGTGGACTGTATCTATTGGTTAAAACTAATGGCGGAAAGTATTGGCGGTTAAAATACCGAATCGATGGCAAAGAGAAACTTTTAGCTATTGGAATTTATCCAACCGTTACGCTAGCTGATGCCAGAAGAAAGCGTGATGATGCAAAGAGATTGCTGGCGGATGGAATTGACCCAAACCAACAACGCAAAGAACAAAAGCAAGCCTCAAAGATTGACAGCGTAAACACCTTTAAAAATATCGCCCTTGAATGGTATGAGGGAAGAAAGGATCGCTGGTCTGTTGGTTATCGTGATGACATGATGGACGCATTTGAGAAAGACGTCTTTCCTTATATAGGTAATCGACCTATTGCTGAAATCAAACCAATGGAATTACTTGAAGTGCTTTCTATTATGGAAAAGCGCGGAGCAACCGAGAAGCTAAAGAAAGTGCGTCAACGTTGTGGCGAGGTATGGAAGTACGCCATTATTACTGGTAGGGCAGAGTATAACCCTGCGCCAGATTTAGCCAGTGCCTTTGTACCACATAAGCGTGAGCACTACGCCCATCTTTCAGTTAGTGAATTACCAGAGTTTCTTTCTTCTATAGATAAGTATATGGGAAGCCAGATTGTTAGAGTGGCGCTAAGGGTGCTTATTTTAACTGGAGTTCGACCAGGGGAATTGAGAAAGGCGGAATGGTCAGAAATTAACTTTGATACTGGAGTATGGGAAATACCAGCTGAAAAAATGAAAATGCGCCGACCGCATATTGTGCCACTATCAGAGCAGGTTATTGATTTACTGAAACAGATACATCCAATCAGTGGCAGCTATCAATATATATTTCCTAGCCGCACCGATTATAGAAAGCACATATCAGATATGGCACTGAATACGATGATTAGGCGCATGGGCTACAGTGGTAGAGCCACAGGTCACGGTTTCAGGCACACAATGAGTACCATCCTACACGAACAAGGTTATAACACTGCATGGATTGAGACACAGCTAGCGCACGTTGATAAGAACTCTATTCGTGGAACGTATAACCATGCTCAGTATATTGATGGGCGTAGAGAAATGCTTCAATGGTACGCTGATTACATGGGGGCATTAGAGAACGGGGATAATGTTGTCCACGGCAATTTTAAACGTGCTTAATCCACCAGCAGCCACATACATAACCAGACAATAAAAGGTCTGGTTTTTTTGTGCCTGAAATCGTCATAACTGGATAAATAGACAGTAATTATAGACTGTAGTAGACTTGTGTAGACTATAAAGAATAAAGCTATGTCTAGGCTGATCCCCGAAAACTAGTACACCTCTACTAGCTGGCATAGCTCCTACAGAATGAGGGCGTGAGGTGGCTGCATGCATTTACCACGAAGTAAAAAAGAATTTGAAGATCAAATGGAGGAAATAAGACTGAAATTATTAGAAAGTGATTCAGTCTTAAATAAGTTAAGAGAGTTATCATTTGGAATTAAAGATATCGAAAATGTGCTTGATATCAGAAAATATGATGAAATTACTAAGGATTTTCACCCAATTCAATTTTATTTGGCTTTTAAGAAAAGGTTGGATGTTTTTGATATGTTTTTTTCTGTTGAAATGATAAGAGAAGAAACATATGAGGAATACATTAGTGAGTATGTAATTGACGAAGAGATTGAAGGGGATGCTCCTAGTTCACGGCTAGCCTATGAAATAGAAAAAAATAATAGGATTAACATTGAATTACATGGTGCCTCGAAATTTTTACATGACTTAATTTATGGTGACGCAATATCAATAAGATCGGAAGATATAAAATATGGCTTTGGGTGGGAGCGTAAGTTACCTATAAAAATATTTGATATGAGCAACGTTGCCTTTGTTAACCGTTATTGTGGATTTCTAGGGGGGATGACAAACCCAGAATATAACCAAATTATTTTCAAGGCGATAGAGAAAGATTCCTCTATCGAGGATGTTCATGCGCTTAGTTCAATTCCAAAGGGTTATGGGTGGCCGAATGAGATGTATTCATCAGAGAAAAAAATATGGGCTGAAATAGACCTAAATACCCCAGATGAAATATTAATCGATACATTTAAAAATTGGATATTTGAAGCAAGAAAAGTTTATGGTTCACTTGTTAACGTGGAAGTAGAAGAAAAAATAAAAAGCAGTATTAAAACATCCACTTTAAAAAAATGGTTATCAATGAGAGTTCTTGCGTATTTTGATTTTAAAATTTTATGTTTATTTTTTGATATTGTACCTACATTCAAAAACATTGGAGATATCATCTTTTTTGATGAGTACAATGTAGACACGACTGAAAAAGCAAGAAAAACATTAGTTCCAATAGCAGAGGAAATACTAACGGACAAATATTTAGATAATTTGATACAGAAAATTACAGCGGAAACTATTTGAAATATTTTCTTACCGGAAAGTTTTATTATGCATTTTATACCGGTAAGAAATTGTTTTTTTCTCATCCCTTTTTAGTAAGTCAGATTAAATAGAAAATCCTTCTGAGATCTACGAGCGTCTACTAAGGCGTATTACAAACTAGATAACAGGAGGCATCATGCCAACAGTTACAACCTTAAAAGAAAACCTCATTCGCTTACCAGAAGTTATGCGTCGTACAGGCTATGGTAAAGCGTGGATTTATCGCCTCATTGAAGCAGGTCAATTCCCTAAATCAGTAAAAATCGGTACTCGTTCTATTGCTTTCGTTGAATCGGAAGTGGATGAGTGGGTAGCAAATAAGATTGCTGAATCACGTATTGGCGAGGTGGCATAATGGAAAAGAAAAACCACCCGCTACAGGTGGCTTCTCAGGATAACGCGACAGCATCTATTCTATCAAAGAATCCACCGAAAAAACACCGTGCCCGTTTATATATGTTAGGTACAGGAATTAATGGATTTACAGAGAATGAAATATTAATTCATTGTCGCTTATCGTCAGCAAGGAATTACGCCTCAGAGTTAGAACGCAAGTTGGATATTACGCTGGATCGCATTGATGAGCCTAACCCTGATGGTATTGGGTCACATTACCGTTACCGCTTTAAGACGGCTCAGGATGCGCAGAAGGTTATCAATTTAATTAATGAACGCGCTGAACAGGGTAATTACCAAACACTGGATAAAGCATACGTAAATAATATTTTAAGCCTCTACCCGACAAAATAACGGAATAAGAAAATGAAACTGAAAAATAACAGCTTAAATGCTGGTGGATTCGCTCACCCTAAATTCAGCGAAGAGACTATTTTAAATATTAACTCAGATGATATTTCCGTTATTCGCTTTGAAGATGTTCAGGTGCGGATAGTTAAAATAAATAATGAGCCGTGGTTTATTGCTACTGACTTATGTAGCGCCTTGGAGCAAAGCAATACAGCTAAGGCGGTAAAGGGGTTAGATGATGATGAAAAGATGACTGTAACTTTAAGTTATAGTCAAGTTGCCTCTCATGGCGGAGTAAGAAAGTTAATAATTGTTTCGGAATCTGGTTTTTATAAACTGATTGCCCGTAGTCGTAAGGCCACCACTAAAGGAACTTTAGCCCATAGATTTACTAATTGGGTATTCCGTGACGTTATCCCATCCATTCGTAAAACTGGCGCATATGGTGTGCCATTCTCAGCGTTAAACGACTTCACCAAACGTCAGCAACAATACAAAGTTACATCCTCACAGCATGGGCGTGACCTGCAATCCTGTAAGCAAAAGAAAGCTGATTTACAGCGTGAAGAACGCGAATTATGGAAGAAGTACCAGCCTGATTTTCTTGATGGAGAAATCCACTAATGACGGCTATTAACTTACAAATGTTTGGTACACCCAAAGCGGTGTATCAAAGTTCAAATATTAATCAATTAACACCCGATTGGGTGAATATTGCCTACCAAGTGAATGATTCCCTACTGGCAGGTAATAACGTAAGTTCAACTTACACCCCTACTAATACTGCAGCTTTAAACTACGGTATTACTGGCAACCAATCAGACAAATTTTCGTCTGGTTACTCGGTCAATATTTTGGCTCAGTGCTCAGCTAATATTTTAGCTCAGCAACTGGCTAAAACTTTAGCCGATGTATCAGCGAAAATTTACGCCAATCAATCACCCAAATTTACGGGAAATCAATCAGGGGAATATTTCTCAGATTGTAATTCTGGCGAACATTTGAGCACCCCAAAACGGGGGAGCGCAAAAGGTGGAGAATTTACACCATTTGCTAAAGGTGATTTTTCTCACCTTTCTAAAGTCGGGAAATCCCGCTATTTGAATTCGTTCATCTCAAAAAATGGGGAAATTGAGTTTTTGGAGTCCATAAAAAAGGAACGAATTGAGTTTTGCGAGTCCATAAAAAAGGGCAGCCAATCGGCTACCCTTGGAAACGTCGATATTGAATATCGAGCAAGTGAGAATATTAATATTAGCTTACTTCTCTGGTATGGCAAATATCAGCCTTTTGGCTCGATACCGCGCGACTGTAATTCTTTCCTAAGAACTCGCTTGATCCATGTAGCCAAAGTGGTATCGCCGTCTTTCTTCATTTCTGTTTCTAATTGCTCACGAAATTCTGATGGCAATCTCATTTGGTATTGGTCAGTTTTTGGTTTGATTTTCCCTGTTGACATTGTAATTACATTCCCGTTATTATTTGCTTGTTGTAATTACAAAGTAATTTTAAGTTTATTGCAACATAAAAAAACGCCCTCGAATGATATTACCAGTATCGAACGAGGGCTAATCACCAACGATAGTCTCATTATCGAGGTAACTATGAGTAAGCATAACACACCCGTCACAGGGCGGACTAGTCTCACCCCTAACCAATCGTACAGATGGTTATTCCTCGCGTTAAACCGTAGCGATTACACCGCTAAACCTTGCCGTATTGCTGTTACAGCACCGAACGAGAACAGTGCAAGACTGATGCTTGTACGTGATTACATGCTGATATTCGCTGGTCGCTTACCTGCTATTGGAGGTAAACATCATGCGTAACCCTCAACCTAATGATTTTTACACTCACAAAAATAATGGTGAAACCGTCAGAGTTCTATCGGTTCAATTCAACCGTGTGACCTTTCAGCGAGACGGCTTTGATAGCCCTGTCATTGTTCCATTAAGCCAGTTCAGCAACGAATATACCTATTCGGGGAGGGCTTAATCATGGCGGATATCAATATTCACCAAGCAGCTGAAAAGGCGCATCAGTTAGAGCTGATTAGCCTGATGCTTCCTAATTATCCTCGCAACTTTACACCGTCCGATATAGGCGCGATATCGTCGCTTATGGCGAAGTTATCTGGTGATGTAGCGGCATTTCTGATTGAAGCATCAGATCAGGAGGGGGAAGTATGAGCAAGCCAATTTCTTTAGATGTAGCCGCATACAAGGCACAGCAAGCCAATTCATTAATCACAACGATATTAGAACAGGCTCAAGGGAACTGCTCGAGTGAGTTAGTGGATCTCATTTCTATTGCTTGCGATTTAAGCGGTGAAATATGGCAATCACTGGCGGAGGCGACCAAATGAAAACAATTAAATTAAAAGTTGGTCACTTATCTACCTTGGAAGAAGTCGAGCATATCAACGAGGAGCTCCAAGCGTTGTTAATCCCACTGTTAACGGCTGTAGAGAATGAGGCTGATACAGATACACATTTTCTACTGAGAGCAGTTAATCGCCTTGTACATGCTCAAGGGAAAGAAATTACTCGGTTAGCGGAGGTGATTAAATGAGACAGGTCACTATCAATGCCACCAGCCTAAGCCCGTTTATGTATCAAGGTAAGCGAGTTGTGACCTTTGCCATGATTGACGAGGTACACCAACGCCCGAAAGGTACAGCAAGGCGTACATTCACCAAGCATAAACGCCATTTCATTGATGGAGTTGATTACTTTTTGTTAGGTCAGGACGTATTACGTCCATACCTTGATGAAAATATCACCAAGTACACGCCTGAACTAATGGTATTGGCTGAATCTGGTTATCTCATGTTGGTTAAGCCATTTACTGATGATTTGTCGTGGCAGGTTCAACGCTCAATGGTTAACAGCTACTTTCGTTTGTCTGAGTTTCCCGAAATTAAACACATTCAAATCCCCACGCTGGCGGAACTTGAAGCCATGCCAATTGGTGAGGCTCAAAACTTGATTAGTAGTTTAGAAGCTGACTCTTATCAAGGTCACGGTAGGCGCGGCAGTTATGCCATGAACCTACGTCGCAAGGAGAAGAAAGCACTTAAACCAATGGTAATGGCCATTGAACAAGCCTCACAGCTACACATTCAGGATATGGGGGATTATCGCTCATGAGAACGTTTCAAATCGCAGGGTATGGCACAACACCGAAAGGGTTAACGCTAGGTATTTGTAAACAGGTGATATCTGCCACCCAGAAAGACGCTCAATCGCAAGTGATGCGAGAAGCGCAACGTGATGGTTTGACCGATATTCGAATTAACTATGTGCGTGAGGTGAAGCAATGAAGCAGGAACAAAAACGCGAAGTGGAAAGGTTACTGGAGCCGCACCAATCAAAAGTATTAATGCTAATCACCTTACTTTCTACGTGGCTGGACGCAGAGGAATGCGACGAAACCAGAAACATGATCTGGGCGGTGTTGATTGTTGTTTATTCGATTAGGGATGAAATGAACGAAGCGGCAGAGGGCAAATAATGAGCTTATTTATCAAACGTAACGTTGCCAGTTTTGGCTATGGTGCCACAGGTGTATTGGTTGTTTATCGTGAGAATGGTCAGCTTAACAAGGTAATTAGCTACGACGATGCGCTTAAATCCCTTGATGCTGGTGATTTTGACACGGATTTGCTCATGGGGTTTGAGCTTGTATTGGCAATCTCAAAAGGTGAACGAGAACGCTTGTTTAACCCAACATTAGAGCAAACGTTGATTTTATGCCGTTGGGTAGTAGCAGCGTCATTTGTTCAAGAGTTAAGAGATAAACATGGCGTTATTGAACTCGACAATGAGCTAGGCGGCAAAGACATTGCCACGCTGTATTACAGCGATAACGGTTCGGGGATATCGGTTTATCCATCGGGCGAACGTGCGTTGTTAACTACGCATATGGAGGACTTTGTTTGTGAACAATACGGGCAGGAAATGGGGCGGCAGTTAGTTATCAGGGCTTACATGGACTTTATCAATATGCAGCCAGAAGTGGGAAATCGTCTCTCTGAAAAAGGGCGAAAGGGGCTAACCATCTTGCATGATGGCCTTATGAAAATCGCTCGTTCTAGTGAAGTTGGCACTATGCCAGTGTTTCACTGATAGGGGGGATCATGATTAACAATTTAAACCATTTACTGGCGAACAAAGGAGCATTTCAATGAGCAATATTATCCCATTCAAAACCAAAGCGAACTCCCTTGATGATGCGCTGAAAGCCTTTGCCTTTGCTGTATTTAAAAACCGCCCGAATGACTTTGAGGAATGTTACACCTATACGGAAACATGCCAAGGCCGTACTAACAAGCAACAAATTTCACCCATTGAGTACCTTTGTTTCTTAACTGAGGTTTGTTTTATTGAGCCGTTAATAGACCAGTTTGAAGAATACGAAACGGCCGCACTGGAGGCATTAACCAAAGCGGTAGATTGTGGGCGTCTTACTCTGGAGGGCGAGGCGTTATATCAATCGATTTTAAATGTGTCGCATGAAATGGCTGAACCTGCAGGAGGCGAAGAGGATGAAACCAATTGATGTTATCCGTGATGTGAAGCTGAAAGCTAACGGACAATGGCAAAGCATATTATCTAACCTTGGGGCAGAAGTACCCCTAAACACTCACACGGCTTGTCCTCATTGTGGTGGTAAAGACCGTTTTAGATTCGATGACAAAGACGGCAACGGCACGTTTATTTGTAGTCAGTGCGGCTCGGGCGATGGGTTGGACTTAGTTCAGCGTGTTCTGGGTGGCAGCGTGACTGAGGCAGCGTATGAAGTGGCTGGCATGATTGGAATTGATACCCGTTCAGATAATCCACCAGCCTACCGTAGCCATGAGGTAAAAGCGCAACAGGACACATTGAAAGCGCAGCAAGCCCAGAGCCAAGCTAACGAGCAGATAGAGAAGCATAAACGTTTTACAGCGCGATACAACCGCACTATTGCTAATGCTAAACAGGGCGAGTCCGATTACCTCAAGGCGAAAGGATTTGATAGTACCACCGTGACCCTGTTAGCCGATGGTTCGCTGATTATTCCATTGATAGACACTGACGGCACAATCACAGCAGCACAAACCATTAAACCTAATGGCGATAAACGGCTATTACTCGATAGTGCGAAGAATGGCAGCTATTACCCCATTAATGAGCCTGTAAACGTTTCTACGGTGATTATCGCCGAGGGATTAGCAACCGCCATGACGTGCCAGTTAATCCAACCAGAAGCGCACACAGTAGCGGCAATTGATGCGAGTAACTTAATTCATGTGGCTAAGGTGATGCGGACGAAGTACCCAGAGAGCCAAATTATCATTGCAGGTGACAACGATATTAAGCCAGACCAACCAAACACAGGAAAGCTAGCGGCTGAAAAGGCAGCTAAGGCGGTTAATGGTATTGCTGTTTTACCGCCTACTGATGATAAAGCCGATTGGGATGATTATCGCTTATCACACGGCATTGAGGCAGCAAGACAGGCATTTAATGCCGAAGTGGATAAACAAGGAAGTAAGGTAATGATTGAGATTGATGTAAACCACAAAGCCCTTAAATCAGACCCCATGAAAATACGCATTGAATCACGCGACGACGGTGTATTTCTAGTTACACCTAAAGCGGACAAAGAAACAGGGGAGATCATCAATCATGAACAATGGTTATCTAACGCCATAAAACGCATTACGAAAGGCGTTAATGACCTGAATCAAAAGTATTTGATTTTCGAGTGGGGCAATAACAACGTTCAAGCCGTTCCGATGGGGGATATTGGCGAGCGTGAGGGCTGGAAAACGCTTAAAAATGCAGGGCTAATTGTGACAACTAAATCAGGGCTAAGACAGTCTTTATCTGATTGGCTCTTGCGCCAGAAATTCAAAGAGAATTGGAGTATCACCAATAAATCAGGCTGGCACAAAGGCGCGTACATCATGCCAGACGGCTCAATCATTGGTACACCTGAGCAACCGATATTTTTTAACGGGCAAAGCGCAGCAGCTACCGCCTACCAGACAAGCGGAACAGTAGAAAGCTGGCGGAATGATGTTGCGCGATTGGCTAACGGTAACAGTTTTATGATGTTTGCAATTGGCGCAGCCTTAGCCGCACCGATGACGAGTATCACGGGGGCAGACAGTTTTGGTATTCACATTTACGCCCAATCGACAGCAGGGAAAAGCACCACCGCAGATATGGCCGTGAGTTTATACGGTGATCCCGATTTACAGCGTTTAACATGGTATGGCACTGAGTACGGGATGACTAACGAGGCTGTAGCGCACAATGACGGGCTTTTGTATTTGGATGAAGTTGGACAAGGGGCAGACCCTAAACACGTCTATAAATCGGCTTACACGCTATTTAATGGCAAAGGCAAGATACAAGGTGCGAAAGATGGTGGCAATAGGCAGGTTCAAAGCTGGCGGACGGTGGCTATCAGTACAGGGGAAAAGGACATTGAGACCTTTTTATTAAATTCAGGTGTGAAAGTGAACGCAGGGCAATTAGTGCGATTACTGAATATCCCCATTGAACGCGCCACGGAACTACACGAATGTGAAACAGGGAAAGCCCACGCGGATTTAATCAAGGTGAATTGTCGTGATAGCTACGGGGCAGCAGGACGTTATTGGATTGAGTATCTATCGAATCATAAAGACGAAGCTAAAGAAGCCTACAGAGCCGCACAGCAACGCTGGAATAAGTTAATTCCAAGTAGCTATGGGGAACAGGTACACCGAGCGAGCGACCGATTCGCCACAATTGAAGCTGCTTTGATTATGGGCCGTGTGATTACGGGGTGGAGTGAACAAGATTGTAGGGATGTGGTTCAAGCAATATTTAACGTATGGGTCGCAGAGTTCGGCACGGGAAACAAAGAGTATGAGCAAATCAAAGAACAAGCTGAGGCGTTTTTGAATGCTCACGGATTAAGCCGATTTGCCCCAATTCCTTATGATGTTAGGGATCTACCTATTAGAGACCTTGCAGGATATAGGAAGAAAGGCAGTAACGAGGATGACCCGATAATCTTTTATACCTTCCCGTCCGCCTTTGAGAAAGAAATCGCGGCAGGGTTTAACTACAAACAATTTGCTGAGGCGTTAAAAATGGCTGGCATGTTAACACCACCCACCAGTGGGAGAGGTTATCAACGAAAAAGCCCACGCATAGACGGACGGCAATTTAATGTTTACGTTTTGCAGTTCGCTCCAGAGAGCACAGAAGAAGATAACAATTGAGCAACAACTAGCGGAGGGATGAAAATCCCATAATGTTTTTTTCATGTGCGTGATTTTATCGTTTTAGTGTCGGTTCAGTTGGTTCAGTAGATAAGTTTTATTGATTTATAAGGGAAAAATAGCATTTATTGAACCAACACTGAACCAACAAGAGGCTGTTTTGAACCGACAAAGTGGCATTTTGAACCAACACACAGAATTAAAGAGTTTTTCCACTGGATGGCATTTTTAAATTCGATGTTGGTTCATACATAGAAAATGTCGGTTCAAATCATGGGTATGTTGGTTCAGTACTTTCAAATAAATGCTTTAAAAACAATTATCTTTACAAATTGAACCAACTGAACCGACTGAACCAACACCTGATCGCGTATTTAATAGAAAAGTTTTTTGAGGAAAAAGAAATCATGACCCGAGTGACTTTATCATTAAGAAAAAATAACAATGGTGTAACAAATCCACCAGCGACGAACACACCAAAAAACACACAGGCTAAAACGTCACAGGAAGCCCCACAGCAACCGAAGAAGAAAAACAAGGCAGATGTTCACGCGAAGAAGAAACAACACCGTATCGACCGTATAGCGAAGCACTGGACGCTATTCAGTGAGCCAGAAGCAAAACCGCTAATGATTGGTATCAAGGAAGCCATGATTGCTGAGGTTAAAGAGAAAGGGCTGGATATCCCAGAGAGCCACATTAAACAGGGATTACGCTCATACATCAGCCGCAAGGCATATTTGAAAGCCCTTACTCTGGGCGGCAATCGGTTTGATATGCACGGACAACCTAACGGAGAGGTTACGCCAGAACAACAAAGCATAGCAGAGCAAAAACTGATAGAGTGGCTAAAGAAATGATACAGGAGCCTTATGAAAATTATTTACAGAAGCAAAGGTAATCAAGATGTAATTGAATTGGCTTATACAATCTTTGAGCTTGATAAAATTAAATATGCCATGCAAGCCGTCAGGCGTATCGCTGACGTTAATGTCAAAACTTCAGGATTTATTTTTAGACGCATGGTTATTACAGGTACGCCAGAACAAATCAAAATTGCTAGAAAGGCTCTGGTTAGGCGTTACAGATAGTTATTAGTTGAACACCGCCAACGCATAAGCCGAGGCGGTTATGTATAATTGGCCTTATCAACTAAAGGGATAACCAAATGAAAAAAATCATGATAACGGCTTTATTGGCTTTATTTCTATCAGGATGTGATAACAATCCACCAGCACCCTACGGATTTAAGTGGGGGCAGTCGGTGGAGGAAATTCAAAAGCTAAACTTAGAGGGTGCTAGTGAGTGTAAAGATCCAGCTTGCTCTATTATGGAAACACCTAACGGAGCATATGGATTAACAACACTAATTTTCTATAAAGATTCAGGATTGGCGCAAGTGATACACTCAGAGCCGCTGAACGAAACCAACAAAGATGATGTAATCGCAAAGTTTAATCATATTAGTAATGAACTAAAATCAATTTATGGTAATCCAACCAGTGAAATAATACGCATTGATGATGAAGAGAACTTTATTAATTGTTTGAAACAAATTAGTTGCAGGGATATCAAAGCAGAATATAACAACATAGATGGTTATCGGGTATTTGTCTCAATAGGCACGAGGAAAGAAGATGGGCGATTATCCATTTTCACTGATCACCAAAGACCACTGAAATAAAATAATCCACATAAACAAAAGCCGACCATTGAGTCGGTTTTTTGTTGTCTTAATTTCAAATAAATCAAGTTTAGTAGAAAATATTTCTACATTTATACTTTTTTGTAGCAATGTATTGTTGTTTATTTTTTGCTCTGCATTATAATTGTAGTGTATATAAAAACAGGGTGGATAAATAATCATGGATAAGCAAAAAAGAACCTTCAAAGCAGTGTCGATTGAAAGCGACATAGTAGATCGCGTTAAAAAATTTAAAGAAAAACAGGGTGAAAAAGATGTTTTCATTCAGCGAGCGCCTATTAGCCAACTGATTCAAGGGCTATTAAGTGATGCCTTACAGCGTGAGGGGTTCTAATGGAAAAGTTACAGCAGTTAGCAAGCACTATAGCTCAGATTTATGTTGATGGGCTAAAAGCGGAAACAGGAACAACATTAGTGACGTATAACGGCATTACAGGCGAAGTGATCCCTGAATTGCTGGCGGCAGGGCTATTTGATAATGCGGTATCGATTGTTAAGTCTCGTGGTGAGTCGTTCGACGTTGAGAGTAAGGCGTGTGATTTATTGCTTCCTTACCTAAACGTATTTACCAAGCCTTATTCCATCACAGATCAGTGTATTTACGTGATTGGCGAAATGACACGTTTTGCATTACGTGACGGTAATGTCAGTGGCTTATCAGCCGTGCATTAATTAGAGGGAACAATTATGACGTATCACGGCGAAGGTTATACAATAGACATACATGGTGAGACTGAGAGCTTGCTTGAAGCGAATAAAGCGATTAGAGAAACAAAGCGGAAAATGGCTGAAATGGGTAAGCAGGCTGATGATACGTCGAAAGCCTTTTACCGTTTTGATAAAACAGCAATGGCCGTTTCCAGTGCGTTAAAAATGCCTGAAATTAACCGATTATCACGTCAAATGAGCGAGTTAACGGGGCAAATTGGCGCAGCGTCAGCCGCTACAGACAGAGCGACTAGCGCGAATGCGCGTTTTACAGGCGTAATTAGTAATGTCTCTGGGTTATTAGGTGCGGGGTATATTTCTAATATTGGCAGTGCGACCTCTTCACTCTTACAACATACTCAAGGGGCAATTAATGCTACACAAGCCGAGGTTACACACACTCGCGCTATTCAAATGAAAGCACAGGCATTACAAGCCGCAGCCTCCCAAGAAGTCATTAACGCTAGAAATCTGACAGTATCCGCACAAGCCGAGTTAAAAGCGGCTCAGGCAGCGTTAGAGCACGTTTATTCACTAGAAGCGGCTAATGATGCTAAGCAACGTGATTTAGAGTCACTGAGAGCACGACAGGCGGTACAGCTCAAGGATGCCGAAATAACCTATCAAATGGCAGCGAGTGAGGAAAATCTACAACGCGTCACCAAAGCCAGCAACGCACTACACGCCACAGAAACCAAAATCAAAACGCATTTAGCCACGACAGGGAAAGAAATTGCGCGTGTTGAGGCTCAAGTTGCTAAAGCGAAAGAAGTTGAAGCCAACGCAACCCATAAATTAAATGCGGCATTAGCATTGGAGCAAAAAGCGAAAGCCACACTAGCGACCACAACGGACGCAGTGACCGCAGCCAATAACCGCGCAGCACAAGCCGCTAAAACTCAGTCTATCGCTATGCAAGGGTTACGGGGCACAGTGGGATTATTAGGTGGTCCTACTGGTGTATTCTTTTTGGCTGCCGCAGGTGTCTACGCGCTGTATAACGCCATGAACGATGACACCGCCACTAAAGAGTTTAACGACAGGGTAGATCAGTGGATTGATAAAATTGACGAACTGTCAGCAAAACAGGCGCGCGTTGTGGCTAACCGCTTAGGCGAGAAAATAGCGGAAACAACCACAGAGTTAGACGGACAGAAAAAAAGCCTTTCCAGTGTTAACATAGAGCTTGAAGGATATGAGACTAGACTTGCTGATATTAATAAAGAGATTCAAAGGCAAAAAGAGCAAGGATTTGAAGTTGGTACGCCTTACGTGCGGGATGATTTAGTTAAGGAAATTGAAAAACTCACCAAGAAACAGCAGCAATATGAGCTACTTATTTCAGAAGGTGAGCAAAACATTCGACGTTGGACGGTATCACAAGGCAAAGCCGCTGATATTGCTAAGGTTAGAGCGCAACAAACGGATGAACTGACCAGAGCCGATTTAATTTACCAACGCCAAGCTAAAGGCGTGATTGATGCTAATCAACAAGTAGCCCGATCACTAGAGTTAGGCAGCGAGGCAGCGGTTAAGAAAGAACAGGCTATCAAAGAGCTAGAAAAGGCATTGATTGCTGACGGCTTTGTTAAAGACTCTGAAATATTTAAACAGAAAATCCAAGAGTTAACGGATGAGTTTGATAAAACGGTCAGCTTGAACCTTGCTAACTCTCTCACTGAGATTGAGCAGCGCACCCAAGCCCTCACAATTGGCATGAAAGACGGTAAGCCGGCACTGGATGAATACAACGCCTCGTTACTCCTCATGCAAATGGGATTACAACAAGGTTCAGCGGCCTACAATACCGAACTCCCGAAAGCGATTGAAGCCATACGCAAGTTACGTGAAGCCCAAGAAGCCGCACTAAGCAGTAAATCAAAAGGCAACAAGTCAGCTAAAGCCGCCAACCAAGCAAATGAAGCGATAAAACGTCAGAGTGAGCAATTGGCCACACTGAAAAAACGCTATGGATTACTGGAAAGTGGCGCAGCCGATGTTAACCGCGAAATGGCAATCTATGAAGCTGTTCAGCGACTCGGGGCACAGGCAACAGAGAAACAAAAAGCGGCTATCTCAAAAGAGGCAGCGGAACTGTTTGACCTCAATCAGCGCGTGAATGACTTTATTGCGGCTCAGGAAGTCACCCCAGAATTAAAACTAGCGCATACCTTTGGTGAGGAAGTTAAAACCCTCAAACGTTTGTTAGATGAGGGATTCATCAACAAAGAAGATTTTGAGCGTATGGGGCGTGAGGCGATGGTGTCATTTAATCAGGGAATGACTGATATCAAAATCAATGCCTCAGTCAATTACATTGAGGAAAACCGCGCTAAATTTGACCCGATTCAGGCATTGGCTAATGAGCATACTCAGAAGTTGGCCATGATGAAAGAATACAAAGCGCAAGAGTTACAAATACTCAATGAAGCCTATGCAAAACAGCAGATTAGCCATGACCAGTTCACCGCATCGAAAGCGGCAACTGACGCGCAATACCAGCTACTCAGAACCGCAGCAGAGAAAGAGTATCAACAGCAGCAGTTAGCGGCACAATGGGAGCTAATGAGGCAGCAGAACCTAGGCTATGAAATGTTGGCTTCAGCGGTTGATTCTCTGGCGGGTAATGCTTCAAACGTCCTGACAGGGTTAATTACTGGTTCAATGGATGCGTCAGAGGCGTTACGTTCGTTAGGTAATACGATGCTGAACAGTGTTGTAAATTCCATTGCTCAGGTTGGTGTGGAGATGCTTAAAAACTTCATTCTGACCAAAACAATTGGCGTTGCTTCACAGGCAGCGAACGCAGCGGCAGCAACAGCAGGAGGTGCGGCAGCATTAGCGGCATGGACACCAGCAGCAATCGCGGCATCAATCGCAACTGGTGGAGCGGCATCAGGAACGGGATTATCAGCGTATACAACCGCTCAAACCGCAGGGCAAGCCATGTCTATGGTTGGTTTTGGCGGAGGGCGTAAGAATGGCGGGGTAGTTGATGCGAGTAAATACTATCGTGTCGGTGAAAATGGTAAGCCTGAGATATTCCAAGCGAGTACGGGGAAGCAATATATGATCCCTGGTGACAATGGGCGAGTTATATCAAACAAAGATTTACAGGGCGGGCGTGGCAGTAGTGTTAATTTCAGTGTAGTAATTGAAAACCATGTGGCAAATGCCGCCATCGAACCAAGAATGGAAAAAGGGCTTACTGGCGAAGATGTGGCAAGGATCATTATCACTGATATGAATGAGAAAGGGCCCATACACCGTTCAGTAATCAACAACACAACAGCAGGCCCCAAAATATAATAAATATGGGCAGATTTCTGCCCTTTAGTTTTATTGGAGTACAGCAATGATAAAAGTAAAAGTTGTCAGTAAAAAAGGAAATGGTAGCTTTGACCGCTATGTTAGCCATGTTCAGCAAAGAGTGTCTTTAGCTATGCAGCGGTTTCTTATCGATGCTGGAGCGCAGGCCGCAGTCTATACGCCTATCGATACCTCGGCATTGATTAATAGCCAGTTTCGAACAGTCACCGTTAACGGCACACGAGTAACGGGGCGTATTGGTTATTCCGCCAGCTATGCCGCATATGTGCATGACCCGAAAGTTAAGCAGAAGTTTAAACGCCCAACGGCTAAAAAAGAGTTCTTGAAAAAAGGTGTAGAGGAAACATTACCCAATTTAACTAAGTATATTCAGGAAGAATTGAAGCGTTAACTCGGTACTTTCGTGAACAGTACGCGCGCGAGGGAGAAATATGACTTTTCGGGCACGTTAGCAAAGGTAGTTAGATAGTTTTTACACACGTTAGACGGAATTATCGGACACGTTAGCGGCTAGTTTTCGGACATCGTAGCAAGAGTTTTCGGAGTCAATAAAACGAGAATATTAATCTCACCTTGAAATGGGCTTGTATCTATTGGTATCACAGGGATTAACGAAGTAATGAGAATGATAATTTATAAAAAACTCATATTATTTCGGATTGAAAATGGCGAGGCATTATGAGACCACAATCAAGGCACTATACGGACGCATTACCAACTATCGGGCATGGCACTATAGCTGCTATCAGAAAGTTTAAAAATAATGGTGAAGGCCTACAGTGGGATACTAGCGCAGGGAAATTAATCATTGGTAAAAATGGTGATAATTACTTGGTTGTTATAGGTGATAAGCGATTTTCTTTATCACTCGTTACCACTCAAGCAGGTTATGGCGTTCGCTATTGGTATTCATGCCCCTATTGCCATAAGCGTAGAGCCGAGCTTTATTTTAGTCGTAAAGATTTAGCCTGTAGGTCGTGTTGGAATTTCCACTATGCCAGCCAGAGTGAAAACAAGCTTGACCGATTAAGGCGCAAGGTGCGAGTAGGCCGCTTTGCTATTTGGGGTTATAGTCCAGATGTTAGTAACCTAACCAAGCATGTGTATTCTTTCGATAAACCCAAAGGCATGAGGTGGGCTACATTCGATAAGTTAGTAGCAGAACAGGCAAGATTGGAAGAATATTACTGGCAGGCGTTTATACCATTTGTCGATAAATTAACGTCGAGTATTAAGATAACCTAATAAAGCCTTATATTTTTACGTAATACCACCTCACGAAACCTCACGCATTAATCCTAACAAATCCTAACGTTTTAGACTGATTGATATGGCGGCTAACATGCCAATAAGTAGATAATATTTAGTGAAATATCGCACTGCGCATTGATGCCAAAATTGCGCACTAAAACTGCGCACAGAATTGCGAATTCGCAGTTTGAAAATTGCGAACAAAAGTGCGAATTTCGCAGTTGGCCATGAAGTGGGAATGTAGTGTTGAAGCCCCTTTCTGGGTGGCTTTATTCAATGATGGCCTGTTAACAATTGTTAAGGTTCATTGTTGAGAAATGTCAAGATTGTTCGCAGTTTACTACTACATAAAACTACACGTTGAACTTAGTAAAACTTAGTAATCATTCGCAGTTTGATATGTATCGGAATGTATCGGTAAATTGCGCACTGGCTGCTAAGAAATGCTAAGGTTTAATGCGCAGTTGAATACCAAGTTTTACAGGGGTAATTAGCTACTCAGTTTCCCTGCTATATCCTTGTGACGCCTCCACGCTGAATAAATATCCTTATCCCACGCTTTACCGCCTTTAGTTTGATATCCAGCCTCATTAATTCGTTCAGCGATAATCCGCCCGTTATCTATGCCCTCTGATAGCACCAAATTAACCACAGAAACGACAGCAGACTCATTATAGGTATACGGTGGGATATCTGCCTTACCAGCAATCAAAGACGCTACAGACGATTCTAGGCGTTCCACCAGCGACAGCATACGAACGTCAGGATTACTGTCTGGGCGGTTTAACTTCTCTTTGATAGCTGAGACTATCCACGATGTTTTATCGCTGCCAGAGTTTTCTACAGCATCATTAAACAGGGCTTGTAGTTCAGCAGGTAGACGAAAGGCAATAAGATTAGATTTACTCATGATAATAGTCCGTTATTAACTTAATGAGTGCTTATTATATCAGCGTATAACAGTGTTATACAGTTTAGAAAATGTAAAATTGCTGGTGGGTTTAACGGATAATTCTATAACTTAATATAACAAAGTCAGGGTAACTTACTGTAAAACAAGCAAAGCGTATTATTGCGCCTTGTAACTGATTGAATACATGGCAAAGCTCAAATTTGAGCACAGTATAATTTTACCAATAGAATCAATCGGCTCATTTTTGAGCCTGTATTTATCAATAGAAACAGTGCCCTCAAAATTGAGGAGGGTTAACGATTGTGATTATGGCCATAGTCGGAAAGGGCGACAGTTGAAATGCTACCCTTGATACTGAGGACGGCTTGGAATGAAGCTCTCATATCAAAACCACAAATTAGCGCCTTTAGCCAAAGCAGCTAAGTATTAGCCAGTATAGCTAACCCATACGAAAAACACGGTGTAGTTATTTTGATATCAAAAAGAATCGCGGTAATAACGTACCGAAATGGTACTAGAATAAACCACGGTGCTACTATGGTGTTGCTATAGTGATTGTGAGGTATCCGTTTTGGTATCCACCGAAAAGGCTATATTTTAGTGGATACTCCATCCGCTGAATGTTGACAATTGTTGACATCAGAACCTGACAAAACCAGACATGAGAACCTGACAAAACCTGACATCGTGTCAAATAAATTTATAAGCCCCGTCCAAAATAAAATAGGTACGCAGTAGGTATGTGCTTAATTCTAACGATTCGTTATAATCAAATAAAATCATGATGTTGTATAAAAGTACGCAGAATGGTACGCAGCAAAACAGGGGTAATAAGTTTTGACTAGTCTTGACGGATATAACTTGGTTGCCACTGTGAAACATAACCCATTGATTTTTCCGAGACCGTCACTTTGGGTTCGCCATGAGATAGCGTATTTTAACCTGTGCGCGTAGTTGCCATCTTGACGGTTGCCAATCTGGTTGCCAGCAAAACAGCATGTTTTATGCTAGTGGATTGATAGGCTTTGATTGTTCCAATTCAGCACAATCAAGGTATAGAGATAATCACAACACCTTTGAGGTATAGCCATGTTACAACGTGAAGCAATAGAAGCCGTTATGATGGAGTTAGCCCACCAGCAAGGACAATCACTTAACGGACGTGATAGGTTAGCCATTAGAACGGGGGTAGCGCAGACGATACAGGCTAAAGAGCGTCACAGACGAAGAATTACAGCACCTACCTACCAATGGACGAAACCAGCACCAAAAAGGTGATGCTAAGATAATCGCAATGGTTAAATATGAAGCGAAGCGCTAAAAAGTGCGACGGTATACAGGCTATAGGTTGCCTTGGAATCAAGGACACTTAAGGCGGTTAAATAGGACTCCTTGAGATTAAGGAGTCATGAGGCTCTGAAATTGGAGGCTCGTCACTGGCTGGCAAAATTCTAGTAATGGCCATGAGATAAAAGTAACCACTTTGGTAACCACTAAAAGTAACCAGAAGACAAATTTGTCCTCTGGGAACTAATCCCACAGTGCAAATAAGCACTCTGAATAAATATCAATAAGTTACCGTGACGCAAATATGCGTTACCGATTAAATCAATGGGGTATCTACTCTGAACATGAATAACCAAAGCTAAAATAACGGTCCTATTACGGTCCGTATAATGCGATTGAACGGCAAGATTACGGCAAGGTTAAACGGTGAGGGTTAAGCTGATAACGGTAAGGTTACGGTAAGGAATCAGGGCGAGGTTTCCAAGCAGGTTTCCAGCGAAAACGAATATTTTTATTGATATGTCGGCATGCTATTATAATAAGAATTAAAGTGAAGATTTATAATATTAGGAAGCTCTAGTCTCAGAGTCTCCTAATTATTAAAAATACTTGCCATTAATAGAGCATGGTAATGCTAACGATTTGTTACTTTAACTTTTAGTGGCAAGTTTCAAATAAAAACCAAACACGGTGTTCTGTTTCATCAATCCAATTTTCAATTAAGCTTGCCGTGGCGTAATCACTATGTTTTGCACATATTTCATGTGCTTTTTGGAGTTCCATGGCTAACATTTTATTATCTTCACAAAGTTCTATTAGCATGGAGAATGGCTCCATATATTCCTCATTATTATCAATAATCCTTTGCATTTTAGATATTTGACTTATTGAGTGAAGCGTCATGCCTCCAGTTTTCCTAACTCTTTCTGCGATTGGATCAGCCATAGAGTGTAATTGTTTTCCTTGGTCATCCAGTAGCACATGGTAATCTCTGAAATGTGAGCCGCTCATATGCCAATGAAAATTTTTGGTTTTTATGTAGATAGCAAAAACATCAGCTAACAATACGTTTAGTGCTCCGCTAATATCTTGAATTGCTAAAGAGGAAAGATTTGTTTGTATTTTTAGTTGGCAGGTATGTAATTCTGTAATTTTACTCATTATTAACTCCTAGGTATATTTAAATACCTTCTGGTAGTGGTAATAATTTGTTAAATATTTAATGTGATTATTTTTAGATATTCAAATAATTAAATAAATATTACTGCAAACATTGATTTTTCATTATGGGCTGTTTATTCGAGCAGTGCAATCGATTTGATTGTTTTTTGATCAGTCTCTGCCGGTGGCACTAAAAGTTAACTCAATGGTTATTTTGACGAAGGGAACAAGATATTTTATTAAAGATGTGCTATTTCTATAAGAAATAGGAGGTTACTATTATCGGTTTGGTAGTGTAGTTTAATATTAGCCGAAGTTACATAGGGGATAATCCCGTATCATCATGGATAAATTAACGTTTAGATCACCCCTGATAATTAGATTGATTATCTATACACACAGAATTTCACCAGCATTATATTTTAACCAATAGCTTATATTTTGATGGTGTCAAGATGAATAAACCAGAAATGAGAAAAGCGAAATCAATCAGGATCACCACGTCAGGGACGGTAATAAAAGCCCCTGAGCGAGTTAAAACAGCCACAGGTAAAGTCATGGCCACGATGACTATTCAGGCTGAGAGTGACAAGCGTAGTCCATACCCGTTAAAGATAGTGGCATTCGATATTAACGCGCTGGAGCTAATGACCTGCCAGAAGGGAAACAAAGTTAAGGCTACAGGTCGCTATGAATGGTTTAATGGTTATCAGTTAACAGGGGCGCACATCGTTAGCTGTCAGCAAATAAGGCTGATGATGGAGGTAGTACCCAAAATAAATAAACATAGTTTGAATCGCTATCCCAGAATTAATAACCCAATTAAGATATTCTGAAAATCAGAATTAACTCTTAGGTATTGAGGATAGCTATGGAAGATGATTCACTGTTCACGGTAAAGGAATATGCTGCGTTGCTTAAGCTTTCTGAGTCTGCTGTGTATAGAAACCCAGCTAAGTATCATATGTTTCGTGTCGGTAGTTCATGGCGTGCAAGTAAAGAAAGTTTGAAGCGGTTTGAACAAGCTCAATTTGATAATAATCTCGATTCTTCAGCTGTCTTAACTCATAAAAGACAAAAAAAGCTTAATAGTAAGAATATATATGAGATTAGGATGCAAAGAGATGTGGCGAAGGAATTAAATAGATTGTTAGCCAAAGATGCTAAGTGATTTAATCGCTAGAAATAATGCCACTTGTTGCTGGTTAAATAACCAGATAACTAAATATAAATAATATTGATAAAATGCTTATTTATTGTGATAAATGGCTGGCCTGACGACACGTTTTAAGGATAATGCATGGCACTCAATGAAGCAGAAATAACTGACGTTAAGCAATGCATGGAATCGTTCATGAAGAAACGAAGGCCACCTGCTTTTGTTCGGGATGAGGTCGATTTGCAATACCGCATTATTGGCAATGAAGTAATTATTTCCCGAGTTAATTACATCAATAATAAAAAATATGAATCACCTATAGCAAAAATAGTGCTAAATCGCCCTCATACAAGCTGGAATCTATATAGCATAGTTAAGCCTAATCAATGGATAGCTGCAATCAAAGTGTCTATACCGTCCTTCTCAGATGCCATTAAGGTGGTTGAGAATGATGTTAGTAGATGCTTCTTTGGGTAACTATTTGATATGAAAAAAATGTTTAATTTTATATCTAAGTATAGGTTGCTGATTATTATGCTACTAATCGCACTAGCAGTTGGAGCAGTATTACAGTTTGCAGAAGAACCTATCACTTGGATTTCAATTTTCAACGTAGAGTAGAGTAAATATACGCTTTAGAGGGAAGTATGGCATTTAACGATATTGAAGTAGCGAATATTAAGCGATGCATGGAGTTCTTCATGGAAAAACGTCGCCCAGCGGAACACCTTAGAGATGAACTCGACTTAAATTATCGTATTGAAGATGATTCTGTTGTCATATTTGAAATTAGACGTCTCACTTGGAGTGACAGCCAAATCCAAGAACCAATAGCAAAAATTACCCATAACAAGGCTAGCAGTTCTTGGTCTCTGCTTTGGATGGATAAAGATAGTAACTGGCATAACTATGATGAAAGGATGCTGGGTAGTTTCTCTGATGCTATTAGGCTTATTGAAGATGATTCACAGGGGTACTTCTTCGGCTGACGACACGTTTTAGGGTGTGGTTGACAGAACAACAGTAAAACTGAAATTTGGTTGACGCGATTTTAATAATTAATCATCAAGTTAAATATGAGATAGCGATGAATAATGTTATAGCTATAAAATTTGATTACAGTAAAGATAGGAAGGATCCCGAGGAAATTTTAAATATCCTAACTGGTTACGTTAAATTTTATAAGAGTATTGGTGTAATAACCCTAACGTCAATCAATGAAAAAGACTGCGCTCATTTTGAACTAATAGGATTAAAGAGTGGTTCAGCTATAGCCTTTATCAGTTGCATAAAAGAAAAATTCAATAAACTTCTTGATTCCACATCATCGAGACTAGCAAGTGACCTATGTAGCTCCCATGAGATATCAACCAGAGATCAAATTGAGGTTATCGCACAGAATATGTCTACTTCTATCACGAACAATGAACTCAATGGAATGAAAATCGAACCAGTGATAGATGTGGAGCAACTAGGGAAGTCCCTATCTGATTTATCCGTACTAAATTCTAAACTTAAAAATGGAGAGAGCACATATATTGGCTTCGGCTCAATGGAAAATGATAGTAATTACAATTACACCAAGCTAAATAATAAATTCACATTTGTTGGTGATGTTAGCGAGGTTTTGTCCGCAAGAAAACGCCATTACAAAAGAAAATCTAAATTTTATGTTAATGTGTCAGTGAATAAAGGTGATACAGTCTGGAAGCTTGAAGAAGTAGAAACAAAAAATATATTTCTAACTAGAGTAGCTGATGAAAACTGGCTTCAAAGATATCAATCTGGGCTTATAGACCCAATTGGGCCAAAAGACCTTATGGAAGCTGTTATAGAATACAATGAAGTTTACTATGAAAATAAAAATAAAAAACCCAAGCTAAAGGATGTTAAAATAATTGAAGTCATAGATGTTGTTCGAACCAAGGGGTATCAAAGTGACATGTTCCCAAAACGAGAATAGAAAAAATAGAGCAATGAGAGCCGATGCTTACGGTGAAGCTATGTTTTTTTTAATTCCTGTGCTGGGCTTGTTCATTGTTTCAATCGCTAAGGACTATTCATCTATAAAATCAATATTATATCATCTCTTAACAACATCTGACTGGTCACTTATGTCTGCGGTTATTTTCGGGCAATGCACACATAAAATGGCAAAAGTAATACCCATGATGCAAGGGAATATAGATAGTGCGCAGTATTCATTTTATGTGTCTAAAAGAGTGTTTCTCATCGTTGTTTCAATGCTTATATACGCAATTATTATTTTTTTTCCTAATGTGTATTTGGGTATAATTCAAATAATAATATTTTTATTGTCATTGTTTATTTTTGTCAGTGATAGCATTGCAATCCACAGACTAATGAGCATACAGAACTCCAAATAACCCCCAGCCCTCTCCGCGAGGGCTTTTTCTATGCATTAACCTTAATCATAGTAATTGCTTCATTAAGAATAGCTTTTTTGGTTGGATTCATTTCACCCCCTACTTTCGCATGCAACCCATCAACTATCCCATATCCATCAACTCTACTGCCTATCGATATCAGCTCGATTGTCATCATACCTATTTCCGATAAAACTAATCTCTCTCTATCATTATATGTATTCATAACGCCTCCAGACATATACTTCTTAGACATCTATGTATAATTTTCGTTCTAATCATAGCCATCACCCGAGGGCTTTTTTACTCTCTACAGGTTATAATTAATAATCTATAAAAAACTCTTTTAGAGGCTTTCTATGGGAATTTATCTAAGGGGAAATATCTGGTTTTGTGACTTTACAGAACATTCAGGTAAAAGAGTTCGCAAGAGCTTACACACCGAAAGTAAGGTAGAAGCTCAAGAGTTGTTTGATAGGTTGAAGTCTGACTCATGGAGGGTAAGACACCTCAAGGAAAAAGAGAAGCATACATTTGAAGATGCATGCGAGCGATGGATAAAAGAGAAAAAAACAAAAAGAACGATTAAAGGTGATATATCTAAACTAAAACGACTATCTATAAAATTTGGGAAAAGACTACTGGTTGATATAGAAGCTGGGGAGTTAACTGCTTTTGTTTATGCACAGTCGAACGAAAAACACAGACAAAATTGGGAAGCTAGAAAGCTATCAAATAAAGGCAATAACCTACCAATAGGTAAGTACCAACCTAAGCCTGTCAAAATAGCCACCAGCATTAGTTATATTCGCTTGCTCAAAGCTCTATTCAGAGCCGCAACATTTGAGTGGGGGTGGCTAGAAAATTCATTATATTTTAAAGTTCCACAGCCTGATTCGTCCCGAACCCGTTGGCTTAGAAAAAATGAGGTTCAACGATTATTATCTGAGTTACCAGAATACCTTAAAGATGTTGTCCGATTTGCTTTAGCAACAGGGCTAAGGCGTTCTAATATAATTAACTTAAAATGGTCTCAGGTAGATATTGATCGGGGTGTGGCATGGATTGACGCAGATGAGATGAAAGGGAAAAAACCAATAGGGGTTGTGTTTAACAGAACAGCAGCAAATATTGTTAGTAAGCAGATTGGTAATCACCAAGTATGGGTATTTACCCGTGAACAGCAATATAAAAACACTAAAAGCGATATATTTATTGCTAGAGTTAAATTAAAAATAGATTCGAATCGAGCATGGCGAACAGCGTTAAAAAAAGCTGGAATTACTGATTTCAGATTCCATGATTTGCGGCACACTTGGGCGAGCTGGTTGGTTCAATCTGGCGTTACTCTGGCGATACTGCAAGAAATGGGGGGATGGGAGTCAATTTCTATGGTTCAGCGTTATGCTCATTTAGCGCCTGAGCATTTAAGAGAACATGCTAATAAATTGGATGACATGATCCCTGATTGATGAGTGTTGCATATTTTGAAATAAAATTAGATTTTGATGATATTTTTGCAATGACGTTATTGGAAAGTGTAGGGCTAACATTGAGATTAAAAATCACCTCAAAACAGGCATGACAAAAATATTAGGGGGTACATTTGGGGGTATCTATAAATTTATAATTAAAATAATTGTTTGTTATCAACATATTGATTGTTGTGTATTGTTCTCTCCTCCGCCATCTTCACTTCTAGTAACGTCTTCCAATCCCAAGTAAATCAAGCATTCTAGCGAAATCTCACTCTACCTAAGTCTACTAACCTCGTTCTAAATCTCTATAATTTATTGCATAGTTTTTTTGTATAGAAATTTCCTCTGCAATTTCCCTATACAATATTGGTGATTTATGAAGCTAACAGACATGGCAATCAAGCGTGCCAAGCCAAAATAAAATGCATACACGCTGGCGGATGGTAACGGACTATCTTTAAATACACTTAGCCCACCAACAATAGTAAATAAACAGCCAATAAAAAGGCTGGTTTTTTGTCCTCTGCGCATTAATTCCATACTGAAAACAAACATATTCCATAACTATGAATGGAGTCATCTTAAAAGGATTGTCGTAATTGAGTGGTAGATGTGAGCTATATTTCATATAAAATATTCTACGGCTAGGACTTAAAGCCATAAAATAAGCGTATTATAAGCTATTAAACAATGTCCGTACGAAAGATTATAAAAAAGGTGAAACATTGTGAGCATATTCAAATCGATTTGGGATTTTTTTGGTCTTTATCAGACTAAAAGAATAAGAATTCTACATGTATTAATTCTACTCTTAGTGATATCACAAATCATAGTTAGTAATTGGATGACTGGAACAAAGTCAGTAGTTATTCCTTTTTTTGATGAAGCTTATTTATTCACTTGGATTCATATTGTTTCAGGATTTGTACTTTTTTTCCTGACGTTCTTTTTAGTCGTATCATGTTTTAACCAGCGTGGGCTTAGATATTTTTATCCCTATCTCTGGGGGGATTTTAAGCAAATCAAAGAAGATATAAGCTTACTTTTAGCCAAAAAACTACCAGACAGCTCTCCTAAAGGACTTGCAGCAACAGTTCAAGGGTTAGGGTTAGGTGCTTTATCAATTGTTATTTTGTCGGGCATTGTATGGTTTATACTATGGTTACAGCAGTCGCCACTTGCTTTAGAGGCTAGAAGTATTCATAAATCACTCACAATTTTAATTGAGATTTATATTTACGGTCACGGTGGTTTAGGGATTATTCATTTTGTACTTTGGAACAAAAGTAAAAATAAGTAGGGAGTGGATACTTTGTGGTTTAGTTATTTTGACATTAATTTCAGGTGATAGAAAAAGCGAATTGATACTTAGTTAACTCATGGGTGAGCAACTTGAAAAATCCTACCTATAGAGGAAGCGTTGACGTCTTTGTTAATTTTCGTGAGGTTCTTCTCTGCCAATTTAACGTGTAAGCAATAAAGTAGGGATGTGTGATACGTTGGTTTAATCGACCTCAAAACCTGACATTATTAAGTCATCACAGAATACCAGCCTTAAGGGTATAAAAAATAAAAATGAATTGTAAATGTGTATTACCAATGGTGCAGGTAATTGTTTGTTTTACCTCTTTTGGAACCTTGGCTTTTCAAGAACAGCAATATAACCCTGTAGTGTTCAATATGGCTCAGTTGTATGATTTTAATCCTGTAAGGGGCAATGTTAAGGAGCTTGTCGGCACGGTTTACAATGAAGATAAAACGATTAATTACAAGTCCGTACTAAAAATAGGGCCTGATGGTTGTGTCGAGAGTTTTTGGCTAGATCAGAAAAAAGATGAATATCTAAGCAGTGTTCATAATTACCTTTCAATTAAAAGGGTTAAGAATAAGTTGATTGGAATGGATGCGAATGGGCCAGTCGAAATTGTGATAGGTAAAGACTGTAATATAATTTCAAGGAAAGATACAAATGGAGAATTAATCTATCAATATAATAAAGATGGATTTATCACAGGTTCAGTGCTTGCGGACACGAAAGAAAAATTTGGTGAGAACAGCTATAACGAGCATAAGCTACCAACAGAAATTAAATATTATAAAGGTAATAGCGTTATTTCAGAGACGTTAATAACTTATGGTAAAGATTTCACGAAACCATTTGATCTTACTATGGATATTCGGGCATTAGGGCAAACAATTCTATTGGTTGATTCAAAATGTGATTATGATAAGCGCAATATTGCTTACCAGTGTAATTTTACTCTTACCTTGGACTCGAATGGTAAAACGGTGAAATTGGCAAAAACTAGTAAAACAGAAGTGAAATTTTATTAATTAATAAAAAATAGTGGCTTACATAAGTGACAGCATTTCATGTCAGGGGCAGGTGATGACTGTCTTTTATTTTTCAATAGATTGTCATTTATATCTCATACTTTAGAGACATTTTTGTCATTGTTCTGTCATCCGTGAGTTATATTTCTGTCATTTCCTACTGGTACATTCTATCTCGAACATAAACTGCGTGATTTCGTACATTTGATGCAAATCTAAGCGCAATTCAATAGAAAGCGAGATAAATAGAATGACACCGTTACAACATTCAACGCTAGCGACAGTATTCAGTTTATTATTTGCCAGCCAAGCCATCGCCGCCACTGAAATTTCCTTTTGGCATTCCATGGAAGGGGAGCTGGGTGAAGAGGTTAATGCGTTAGCCACCGAATTTAATAAGACACACCCAGATTATAAAATTATGCCTGTATATAAAGGCAACTATGAACAAAGCCTTGCTGCAGGTATTGCGGCTTTTCGTTCTGGTAATGCCCCTGCCATTTTACAGGTTTATGAAGTTGGCACGGCAACGATGATGGCATCTAAGGCGATTAAGCCAGTTTATGAAGTTTTCCAAGATGCAGGTATTGCATTTGATGAATCGCAATTTGTTCCAACCGTTTCGGGTTATTACAGTGATGCAAAAACAGGGCATTTGTTATCGCAACCGTTTAATAGCTCAACGCCTGTTTTGTATTACAACAAAGAAGCCTTCAAAAAAGCAGGCTTAAATCCAGATGAGCCGCCGAAAACATGGCAAGACATGGCGGCTTATACGGCAAAGCTACGTGAGTCTGGTATGAAATGTGGTTATGCCAGTGGCTGGCAAGGTTGGATCCAAATTGAAAACTTTAGTGCTTGGCATGGTAAACCTATTGCGTCAAAAAATAATGGGTTTGATGGGGTAGATGCTGTTTTAGAATTTAATCAGCCAACACAAGTTAAGCATATCGCTTTGTTGCAAGAAATGAATAAAAAAGGCGATTTCAGCTACTTAGGCCGTAAAGATGAATCCACCGAAAAATTCTACAACGGCGATTGTGCCATCATTACCGCTTCTTCAGGCTCACTCGCGAATATTCGCAAGCATGCCAAATTTGATTTTGGTGTTGGCATGATGCCTTATGACGCCGAAGTGGAGGGAGCACCGCAAAATGCCATTATCGGTGGAGCCAGTTTATGGGTGATGGCAGGAAAAGACCCTGCAACATATAAAGGGGTTGCCGAGTTTATGCAGTTCTTAGCTAAACCTGAAAATGCAGCACAGTGGCACCAAAAAACGGGTTATTTGCCGATAACAACAGCAGCTTATAATTTAAGCCGTGAATCGGGTTATTATGATAAAAACCCAGGTGCAGATATTGCGACTCGCCAGATGCTAAACAAACCTCCTTTAGCCTACACCAAAGGCTTACGTTTAGGGAATATGCCTCAAATTCGTACCATTGTAGATGAAGAATTAGAATCGGTTTGGTCAGGGAAAAAAACGCCTCAGCAGGCTTTAGATACTGCGGTTGAACGCGGTAATCAATTATTACGCCGCTTTGAAAAATCAACCCAGCAGTAACTGACAGACACTATTGCCTCTTTCTTCAAGGAAGGGGCAATTATGCAACTTAACCGAGTGTTTTTATGTCTTCTTCACGACCTGTTTTTCGATCAAGTTGGCTACCCTATGCCCTTGTTCTACCTCAGTTATTGATTACCATTATTTTTTTTATTTGGCCAGCTGTTCAAGCCTTATGGTACTCATTGCAAAATATTGATCCATTTGGGTTCTCAAGTGAATTTGTTGGGTTAGATAACTTTATTCAATTATTCCAAGATAGCTATTATCTTGATTCATTTTATACCACCATGGTGTTTAGTGGATTAGTGGCAGGATGTGGGTTATTTGTCTCATTGTTTTTTGCCGCCTTGGTGGATTATGTCATTCGAGGTAGCCGTTTTTACCAAACATTGATGTTATTACCCTATGCGGTAGCTCCTGCTATTGCCGCGGTTTTATGGATGTTTTTATTCAGCCCAGGCAGAGGGTTAATTACCCATGTATTAGAATCTATAGGGTATGATTGGAACCATGCTCAGCACAGTGGGCAAGCGATGTTTTTGGTTGTTCTCGCTTCTGTTTGGAAGCAAATTAGTTATAATTTTTTGTTTTTCTTTGCCGCTTTACAATCCATTCCACGTTCTTTGATGGAAGCTGCCGCTATTGATGGCGCTGGGCCTATCCGCCGTTTTTTCCGCATTTCATTACCGTTGATTACACCAGTCAGTTTCTTCTTATTAGTCGTGAATTTGGTATATGCCTTTTTTGACACATTCCCGATTATTGATGCGGCAACAGGGGGCGGGCCAATTCAAGCAACAACAACATTGATTTATAAGATATATCGAGAGGGTTTTTCTGGGTTAGATTTATCCTCTTCCGCAGCGCAATCTGTCATTTTAATGTTATTAGTGGTGATTTTAACCATTATTCAATTCCGTTTTATTGAACGTAAGGTGCGTTATCAATGATTGAACAGCGCCGAGGGTTAACGATCTTTAGCCATGTCATACTTATCTTAGGTACGATAGTTATTTTATTTCCACTCTATGTGGCTTTTGTCGCCGCAACCTTAGATAACCAAGCGGTATTTGAAACGCCGATTACGCTGATCCCTGGTAGCCATTTATGGGAAAACTTGAGCTACATTTGGAACAATGGCGTAGCAGCCAACAGTGCTCCTTTTTGGGTGATGTTAGCGAATAGTACATTGATGGCTTTGGTTATCACGATTGGGAAAATTACGGTTTCACTGTTATCTGCTTTTGCCATTGTTTGGTTTCGTTTTCCATTTCGTCACCTCTTTTTTTGGATGATTTTTATTACATTAATGCTTCCTGTTGAGGTACGCATTTTTCCGACGATCGAAGTGATTTCTAATTTGAATATGTTTGATAGCTATTCAGGTCTAACATTGCCCCTCATGGCCTCTGCGACAGCGACTTTTTTATTTCGCCAGTTTTTTATGACGTTGCCTGATGAACTTATGGAAGCTGCTCGCATTGATGGTGCAACCCCGATGCGCTTTTTCTTCGATATTGTATTGCCACTTTCAAAAACTAATCTCGCGGCTTTATTTGTGATTACCTTTATTTATGGTTGGAATCAATATCTGTGGCCACTATTGATTATTACTGACCTAGATTTAGGGACGGCGGTTGCAGGGATAAAGGGCATGATTGCTTCAGGAGAAGGAACAACACAATGGAATCTAGTCATGGCAGCGATGCTGCTGACATTAATCCCCCCTGTAATTATTGTTTTAGTCATGCAAAGAGCATTTGTGCGTGGCTTGGTCGATAGCGAGAAATAAGCCATGGCAGAGTTAAAATTACAAGCAGTTAGTAAAAGTTGGGATGGTAAAAACCAAGTTATTAAGCCATTAACTGTTGATGTTGCGGATGGTGAGTTTATTGTGATGGTTGGTCCGTCAGGTTGTGGAAAATCAACGTTATTACGTATGGTTGCAGGCCTTGAGCGAGTGACCAGTGGTGATATTTGGATTGACCAGCAACGAGTGACAAATTTAGAACCTAAAGAGCGCGGCATTGCAATGGTTTTTCAAAATTATGCGTTATACCCACATATGAGTGTTGAAGAAAACATGGCGTGGGGGTTAAAAATCAGAGGGTTAGGTAAAGATCAAATCCGCAAAAAAGTTGAAGAAGCTGCCCGTATATTAGAGCTAGAGGGTTTGTTGCAACGCCGTCCGCGTGAATTGTCAGGAGGGCAGCGCCAGCGTGTTGCGATGGGACGGGCAATAGTACGTGATCCCGCTGTGTTTTTGTTTGATGAGCCATTGTCCAACTTAGATGCTAAATTACGCGTACAAATGCGACTGGAACTACAACATCTTCATCAAAGGCTTAAAACAACCAGTTTGTATGTGACTCATGACCAAGTAGAGGCAATGACATTGGCTCAGAGAGTGATGGTGATGAATAGAGGGATTGTAGAGCAGATAGGTACCCCTGTTGAGGTCTATGAGAAACCTGCGAGTCGTTTTGTTGCCAGTTTTATTGGCTCACCAGCGATGAACTTATTTGAGGGTAAAATTAGCGAGGATGGTAAATTTTTTATATTTAGTTCAGGGCATTTGATACCACTGAATCGCCAATATTTACAGTGGGCAGGGAGTGCGATAACGTTAGGGATACGACCTGAGCATATAGAATGGGTTTCGAAAACAGCTGAAGGAATACCGCTGGTGGTCGAAAATCTTGAAATACTCGGCGCAGATAATTTAGTGCATGGGCGTATAGCCTCACAAAAAGTGGTTGTACGCCTTAGTCATGAATTTCGTCCACAGGTAGGGACGGCTCTGTATCTTCATTTTCCAGATACGCACCTACATTTTTTCGATAGCCAACAGGGATACCGTTTATGAGTAATTGGCCTTACCCGCATGTTGTCGCACACCGAGGTGGCGGTAAACTTGCACCTGAAAATACGTTAGCCGCAATTGATGTTGGTGCGAGCTTTGGGCATACAATGATTGAGTTTGATGCAAAACTCTCCATTGACGGGCAAATTTTTCTGTTGCACGACGATACGCTAGAAAGAACGAGTGATGGTGCTGGTATTGCTGGGTTACTGAGTTGGGAAGAATTGCTCACTATTGATGCAGGAAGTTGGTATAGTTCAGAGTTTGCAGGTGAGCACTTACCTTCCCTTGAACAAGTTGCAGATCGTTGCCAGAAATACGGCATGATGGCGAATATCGAAATTAAGCCAACAACAGGTCTCGAAATTGAGACAGGCACTTTGGTTTCATTGGCAGCCCGAGAACTCTGGGTTGGGCAAACGGCACCGTTATTATCGTCCTTTTCTGTTGAGGCTTTAGAGGCTGCCCAAAAAACGGTTCCTGAACTACCAAGGGGGCTGTTACTCGATAAGTGGCGTGATGATTGGCAACAATTAACAACACAATTGGCATGTATTTCTATTCATTTAAACCATAAACTCTTAGATGAAGCACGCGTCAAAATGCTTAAACAAGCAGGGTTACGCATATTAGCTTACACTGTGAATGACCCAGCTCGAGCCTCTCAGCTTTTACAGTGGGGGGTTGATGCAATTTGTACAGATCGTATTGATGTGATTGGGCCTGATTTTTCTTAATTTCCATTATTTTGATAGCCCCAATTGGGGCTATCAACGTTAATCTTCGACTAACAAGAAACTTTTTCGAATAGTTGAAAGGGATTTTATTTGCTTACCATTGCGATGGTTAGAATCAGCTAACCAAGCTTGTAGTGCTTCATTTACCTGTGGCCATTCACTGTCAATAATCGAAAACCAATCGGTATCTCGATTTCGGCCTTTGGTCACTAGTGCATTACGAAATCGTCCCTCATATTGAAAACCTAAACGTAATGCAGCTTGATGGGAAGGGTTATTCAAGCTATTGCATTTCCATTCGTAACGTCTGTAACCTAGTGTATTAAATACATATTGCATCAATAGCCAGTGTGCTTCGGTTGACATGATTGTCCCACTGAGTAAGGTGGAAAAGTGAACATGACCGACTTCAACAACCCCATTATTTGCATCTATTCTCATTAATGAAAATACACCAATTGCTGCATCATTGCGCTTATTAAAAATAGTAAAAAATAAGGGATCACTTTTTTGTGAAGCGTGATGAACCCAATCTTTATATTGCTCAAAATTTTGAGGCGCTTCATCAGATAACCAAGTCCAACTACGCTTATCTGGTGATTGGGAAAATGACTGATATAAGCTTTCAGCGTGTGAAGTATTGAGGGGAGCAATCCGGCAGTGTCTGCCTTGTAGTTGAATTCGCTGAGGTAATTGGCGCGCAGACCAATTTGGAATTAGCCGACCAATAGGTTGGCCAAATTCATTTTCTATGTGCATAAATAGAGTACCTTATAAAAAATAATAGCATTAATATAAGTAAATTGTGGTTTGATAAAAGCTCCACTTTTTACAAATGTTAAGGTGCCAATTGGGGGGCGGAGAATATCATTCTTAGAGGGGGGCTAATAAAGCTGATAATAAGGAATAGAGCTAATCAAATATAAACATTTTCTTACGCTTAAAATTTCAGCTTTAACTTAACGTTGCTTATACTAAGCTAAGTTTTGTGCACTTTATTAATTCAAGGAATGCAATGAAAAAAATAGGATTTTTATTTACTGCGATTATGGCTTTAGCTGGATGTCAAGCGCCTAATTCAACGTTGGTTTATACCTGTGATATTGACCAATCGATCAACCAGATATCACACGATAGGAATGGTAGCTTTACATTCCCAACCGCTGCACCCATCGCCAAAGTATTTTTCTTTAATGATGTGATTAACATCCGTGATTTTGTCATCGGTGAATATGCAGGCTTTCCTTTAAATAAAAGTAAAGAGCATCGCAGAGTCGAGAGTATCAAAGATTTTAATGTGACGATTAATAAAGGTGATTATTATCATGATGATGGGCGTATTATTGAAATAGTTTCTCCGAAAAATAATACGATTAGCCTTTTTTTAATTGATAGCCAAACGGGCAAGACAAATTCCTTGCAGTTTTTAACGGACTGTAAAAAAGAATATGTTGTGTTGAAGTCCCGAGGCCATAATCATGAACATGATTACAAAAAAGAACATCCACTGTTAAAAAGAAGTGATTAAGCGCGAATACAAGAACTACTTTAATATGGATAACGCAAATTCGGAGTAATTGCTCAGTTGATTTTTATAATTATGTATTAATATCATAGAAATGTTGTCATGATTTACGATATTTTAGTTATGGGCTTTGGTTACCACAGTTGGGAAAATTTAGTGTTAAAGCCTTACTATTCAAATAATGAGTCATTAATAATCAAGAAGGGCGTAATATGACTATTTCTGCAAGAAATCAACTTATCGGTGTTGTTGAGTCTGTTGTTGTTGGGGCAATAAATGATGAAGTTATTTTAGATTTGGGCAACGGAGAAAGTATTGCCGCAATCATCACTAAAAACAGTACTAAACAGTTAGGGTTAGAAAAAGGTAAACAAGCCGTTGCTGTCATTAAAGCACCGTGGGTTGTCCTTGTTTCCGATGCACAAGAGTACAAGTTTTCAGCACGTAACCAATTTTGTGGAAAAGTAGAATCTATTGAAAAGGGTAGTGTAAACTCTGTCGTTAACTTAAAAACGGAGGCGGGAACATTATTGTCAGCTGTGGTAACGAATAATAGCACCGTTGAAATGGCGCTAGCAGTCGGCAGTAAAGTTACGGCAATTATTAAAGCTTCAGCGGTTATTTTAGCCACTAAAAAGTAATGGTTACCGTATTAGACTAAGGCTGCCTCTGGTGGCCTTTTTTACTTTTGATACGAATTTAAGAGTAGCTCAGTATTTAAAATTTTTATTTGCTTGCCTTTTAGTTCAATTAACTTGTCTGTGATTAATTTAGAGAGTGTTCGATTTAATTGCCTTACCGATACCCCTAGCATAGCAGCTAAAGATTCTCTGTTTTCTAATTTAAAATTAACACCATATTGTTTTTCTACAAAAGATAGGTAGCGCCTTAATTTGTACTCTACTGAATAGGACGCACTTGAATGTAATTGTGATGCGTTATATAGCTTTTTACTGAGGTGCTGGCAGATAAACTGCAAAAATAATGGTGAATTAATTTCCTTTTTTCGAATTATAGATAAAGGAATTGCGAGTAAATCTGCATCTGTAACAGCTTGAATTGTGTTGTAGATCCTATCATGTTCATCGTCATCTTGGAAAAGTTCTAAATCACCAAGAATAGAAAATGCATTTTCAAATGAAAAAACAACCTTATTTCCATTAGTTTCATAGCGTTCTACTTGTAATTTGCCTTTAACAAGAAAATACAGGTGACTAATTTTGCTATCTTGAAAGATTAAGTACTCTTTAGCCTTTATGTGGATAAGTTTTGCTTTTTCGAGAGTTTCTTCAGAAATAATTTCATTAAGATTATGATAGGTAATAAAATCTTCACACTTTGCTGTAGAGTTTACTCTTTTCATTTTAATAGCCACTTATACTTAAAATTATAGGTGAATCATACTCAATTTTTCTTCTTTAAAAAAGGACATGTGTCCTTTTTTAAAGGGCAATAGCCCAGCTAGTTTGTTTGAAAATAACGTGTAGAGTATTAATATTAAAGATTTTTTTAGAATCTTTAAGTATATTTAAGTTAGAGATATAGGGCTTTGTCCTCTTTCTCTACTGTGATTAATTATATGTTATACCATTCAAACCCCAATGATGGGTAATTTCCCTTATAATTAATAAAAAAGCACTGAACTCACTATTCGTTGGTAATTGTGTTGAATGAATAGGGCTACCGTTAATTACATTGACCAATTCATTAAAAGCATCTTCGATTTGTGGTGTCGTTATAAATTCACCATTAACATGCCTATTTTCTATCAGTAAACCTAGCATTTTATTATTGCTAGAGAGTAATATTTCCCCATCAGGAAGCTGTCTTTTTACTGGAATAATGGCATTTTCAATATGTTCAATTGCTATCTCTGCGTCATAAGCTGTAATAGGCGTGTGTTGTATGCTAAAACCATTAAAGTTTTTAGTGCCAATCGGTAAACTTATTTCAGTTGATAAGTAAGATAATAGGGTTTCACTGTCTTTAATATCCAATTGAATATGATTTTCCATTGCGACCTCACTTTTATATGTTCATTTAATCATGCTATTTGGGTTAGTATTATCTGTACAGTATTTCAACAGTTTTTGCGTTTTATCATAATTACTAATCTATAATAAGTTACAATAAAAAGGTCGAAAAAAGAGAGTTCTATTTTGTATTATTCGGACTTTATTATAAGGATGGAATTTTATGGTAACAATTATTTATGCGCACCCATGGGACGGCAGCTTCTGCCATTTTTTACTCGAAACAATAGAAAAAGAGTTAATGGCCAAAAATAAAAATTTTCAGATTATTGATTTACATACAGATAACTTTAATCCTGTTTTAACAGAGGCTGAACTTGCATTATATGCAAAAGGGAACTTTATTGATCCTTTAGTGGGAAAATATCAAAGGATACTGAAAGCCAGTTGTGAGGTGATTGTTATTTTCCCTGTTTGGTGGATGGGAATGCCTGCTATTTTAAAAGGTTTCTTTGATAAAGTGATGTTAAATGGTTTTGCTTGGTACTATAACGAACAACAACAAAAGCTTTTACCACTGTTAGATATCAACAAAACGACCATTGTGACGACATCTGAAGAGCCAACTGACTTTATAGTCAAAGAAGGTGATCCTGTTCATGATGCTATTTTCCACTGTATGACAGCGGTAGGGCTTAAAAATGGAAAGTGGATGAACTGTGATCGCGTAACTCAAGGAGGTGATGAGCATCGCTTAGCCTTTATTGCATCACTGTTGGATGAAATTTAGCTTATGGCTATCAATATGAAATAAACAAAATATAATGCAATTATAAAATTAATTGTATTATATTTTAAAATTACGCTGTTTTTGCAATATAACAATATTATTAAAATTAGAAATGTATTTTCTGAATTATAGAATAATAAAGCCTGAATTCTAATTTTGAGTTATGTTATAAATAGAGGGGTTGAAATTCTCTACTTTTATAACAGGATGAGTTTATGTCGGAAATAAGAATTGTTGCAACGATAATTGCAAAAGATAATGAAGTTGAGTTTGTAAAACTAGCAACTAAATCGCTTGTTGAGCCAAGCAATAGAGATGAAGGTTGCCTTCAGTATGAATTACATCAAGATAATGCTAATCCCAATACATTTATTTTCTTTGAGATATGGAAGGATCAACAATCACTAGATAAACATAATGCTACGCAACACTTACAAGATATTATTAAGAGAATAGAAGATAAAATTGATCTGCTAGATGTGAAATTAATAAGTAAAATTGCATAAAATATAATTTATATTATTCCAAATAATAAAAAAGGAATACGTTGTATACGCTAAATCATTCGAGTTGCAGTCAACACCCATGCAGCTTGAAGGATGACGCATATATTCCTTTTTAAATTAACTATTTAAAAATCGCAGTGAGATGCGTTTTGTAATCATTGATATATTTTTCAATATTGGGTTCTTTGATCACGTCGTTAACCATAAAGGTTGGGAATTTTTTCAATCCAAGGAATTGTTGTGATTTATGAAATGCAAAATAAACACCATCCACACCACGACCATCAAAAAAGTTATCAAATTCATCAAATGCATCGACGGGAGCATTCCAAGTCACTGAAAGCATATATTTTCTACCATGAAGCAGGCCACCAGTGCCGTATTGCTTATTTGGATCTTGGCGAGTTCGTCCATCGTTTGCATATAAGTGACCGTGGCCGAGGGTATAAACGTCATCCATATATTTTTTTACCATCCACGGCATCATCATCCACCAGCCAGGCATTTGGTAAATGATTGTATCTGCCCAAAGAAATTTTTTAACTTCGTTTTCGATATCGTAGCCTGATTCAATATGTGTTTCTTGGATAGTATGCCCTAACTCACTTAAACAGGTTTTAGCGACATCATGTAAAGTACGATTAAGTTGTCCTGCGGAGTGAGCGAATGTTTGTCCACCATTGAGAAGAAGAATTTTCATTTGTCTTGCCTTGTTTGCTAATTACTAAGTTGTATTTAGGCTAACAAACTAAAATAAAGATGAAAAGCAGACCAATTAAACAGATTTTTATGTTTTTTAGTTTTATTGTCTGATTTAATGATGGGGTTAAATGAATTTAAGTAAAAGATTTTAATGAAGGCCTCTTTTATAGTTAAAGCTATTATCTGCAGGAATTATTGATTTTTTAGCAAAAGTCTATTGAAATTATGGTTATTTCCGTCAGTGTTATTACAGCGTATTCTCTGTGGTATTCAATTGTCGCCACAACTATTGACTAGTTTGCAGTTAATAAATATGGCGAAAAAATAATTATCAGTAAAGTTTAACGTGAACGAATTTAAGAGAGATAACATAATGGCTATTCCTGTGATCGGCGTTGGTACATTCCGTTTAAAAGATGATGTGGTAATTGCTTCAGTTAAAAATGCATTAGATGTCGGTTATCGAGCCATCGATACTGCGCAAATTTATGAAAATGAAGAAGCGGTTGGGCAAGCTATAGCCGAAAGTGGCATTTCACGTGATGAACTTTATATTACGACAAAAATTTGGATTGAGAATCTAAGCAAAGATAAGCTCATTCCAAGTTTGAAAAAAAGTTTAAGTGATTTACAAACAGATTATGTAGATTTAACACTGGTGCATTGGCCATCTCCAAATGATGCTGTTTCTGTTGAAGAATTCATGCAAGCTTTATTGGAAGCAAAAAAACAAGGGTTAACACGTGAAATCGGTATTTCTAATTTTACCATTCCGTTAATGGAAAAAGCGATTGCGGCGGTCGGTGTAGAAAATATTGCGACAAATCAAATCGAGCTATCACCTTATCTGCAAAACAAAAAAGTCGTCGAGTGGGCAAAACAGCACAATATCCATATTACCTCTTATATGACATTAGCCTATGGTAAAGCATTAAACGATGAGACTATTGCGCAAATTGCACAGAAACACAGTGCAACGCCAGCTCAAGTTATTTTAGCGTGGGCGATTGGGGAAGGATACTCAGTTATTCCATCATCAACAAAGCGTGAGAATTTATTAAGCAATTTACAAGCAACCCAATTACAGTTAGATAGTGACGATAAAGCCGCTATTGCAAAATTAGATTGTCATGATCGTTTAGTTAGCCCTGAAGGTTTAGCTCCAAACTGGGACTAATTAATTATTTATATGCACAGAAGCCATAATTTTTTATGGCTTCTGAGGTTGTTGACAAAGCAGGATAAAAGCGTGGTTTTTCCTACTTTGTGTTATCAGCCGAAAATCAATAAATTGATTTTCCTAATTTATTTTCAAAACCTATCCAACCTGAAGTCAAACCTAATCGGTTTGCCAGCAGTCTGAGAAGCCATAATTTTTTATGGCTTCTGAATTTCTGCAAGATATTGAGTTAAGCTGTCAATAAAAACGCGGATACGCTGGCTGACAACGCGGTCACTGTAATAAACGGCATGGAATGGCAAAGGAACAGGCTGTAAGTCTTCTTTTAATATTTCGACAAACTGGCCATTTTGAATATCTTTATTCACCATAAAGTCAGACAAACATGCAATTCCATTTCCCGTTAAGCAAAGCTGCCTTAGCGTTTCTCCACTATTTGATGATATCCCTTCCGTGACTTCCATTAATTGCCCATCAACACTTTTAACTGGCCACATATTTAATGATGCGGGTTCAGTAAAGGTTAAACATGTATGGTTCAAAAGCGCTTGAGGGTATTTGGGTTCACCATGTTGTTCAAGGTAATTTGGAGATGCGATTATCTTGCGGTAGCTATTAAATAATGGGCGGGCGCGTAAGCTGGAGTCGGTGAGTTGCCCTGCACGTATTGCAACATCGACTTTCCGTTCGATTAAATTAACAAAGGTTTCTGATGACACTAACGACAAATGAATGTCGGGATATTGTTGACGAAAAACAGAAACAAAGGGGATTAATATATGCAATACAATCGGTGTTGCAGCATCAATTCGTAATAGGCCTTTTGGGGAAGCTTGCGTTTCGTGTAATTCATTTTCTGCTGCTTGCATTTCTTGCAAGATAACTTTCATACGCTGAAAATAAAGTTCGCCCTCGGCGGTTAGGTCAATTTGCCTTGTGGTGCGGTTAAGCAAGTTGACACCCAATTTTTCTTCCAGTTTTTTGACGATTCGACTTACTGCTGAATTTGCTAAATTCAGTTTATCAGCTGCTTTACTAAAACTTTTTTGTTCTACCACTTCAATAAATACTCGGGCTTCTTCAGATGTTGCTCTCATAATGATTTTATTAGCCAATAAGATGATAGAAAAGAAGGCTGTTATAGTAGCAGAAATAAAAAGTAGTAGGGAGTAAAAGGGTTACAGTAGTAAAGCGTTATTTATTTGACTATTTTCGACATAATAATTAGTCCTTTATGCTCAGTAAAATCATTCCGTTTATAAAATTTTTCTGCGGGGAAACCTCGTTCAGTATTTAGAATAATGGCATTAAAATTACGTTTTATATATTATTTAAGAGCATTTTTAATGTATCAGTATAATTTTCTTTTGCTTTGCCATAAATAAGCTGATCATTGGTTGCTGTTGCTAAAGCTTCGCCGTGAGTATAGTCGATTAAAATGTGCCCCCATTGGGTTGCTTGTTGTGTTGATAATCCTAACCCCGTTAATAACTGGATTAGCTCCTGGGTTATGCGAGAGGCTTGCTCGGGAAATAACTTAGGTGTGCTAAATATTGCTAACGTAATTTGCGGGTATTGAATGATTTTTTCGCGATATCTAAGTAAAAGGTTTTCTATTTTGGGGTAAATGCCTTTTATATCTGCAATATTAACATCATGATAAAGTGTGTTACCAATAGCTTTAATTAATGCATTTTTATCAGAAAAATAGTGGTAAATAGCCATTGGTGTGATGGCCATCTCCTTGGCTATTAACCGCATAGATAATTGCTCAATCCCTTTTTCATCTAATATCACTATTGCTTTCGCAATAATATTTTCAGGTGATATGTTGAGTTGTTGTGATCTCGGGCGTCCAGGTTTACGTTCTGTCATTTGACTATCTCATAATGAGATTGAATAAACCCTGAAGGGAAGCTTTGAGTATTTAAATGTTTTAGGCAAATATCATGGGATAGAGGGCCAAATAAAGAACGTCCTTCACCTAATAAAATAGGAATTTTAGTGATAATAAGGTCGTGAATTAGCCCTTGTTTTAAAAAGGATTGAACAACTTGCCCACCATCGATATAAACACGCTTATAGCCTTCAGCCTCTAACATTAGCATGACTTGCTCTGGAGTCTGGTTTGAAAACCGTACCTTACCGATTAAATGCTCAGGTACGGATTGTGCTGAGAGCTTGGATGAAAGCACCACAATAGGTTTTTCATAGGGCCAAGGTGTGAAGTCACAAATTGTTTCGAATGTTCCTCGACCCATGATGATAGCGTCGATGTTGTTGATAAAGCTTTCGTAGCCATGATTTTCATCAGGCAGATCCTGTTGTAAAAGCCACTCAATATCACCATTTTTACGTGCAATATAGCCATCTAAACTGGTTGCTATGAAGACATGCCCAGTGATCATTATGATACCTCCAGAATTAATTATACGGTGTATAATAATGTAAAAATATAGGAATGCTAGTTTTAATAATGTGGCTATATATGTTTTGTTTAGTTATTGACAACATGCAGCCTGAGCACTAACTTTTCTCGTTCTTTTCTTTTAGATTACTGCTCAATCATTTCGCTGTCTTTGTATTCAAACCACTTATCATCAAAACCCTTCGATATCATAGCGCTATCACTATGTAATAGTATTCTAATGATGTTATTTGAAAACTGGCTTTTATTTCTCTCAAGATGCCTGATCTCTGAAAAAGTGATGGGTTCTATGCACTCTTTATTATTATATAGCCGTCTAAAACCATGTTTGAAATTTTTTTGATTGATGTCACTGAGTAAAAAACCTTTTTCATCATTTTGGTTCCAAGTGAGAATGATTGAATGGTGGTGTTGGAGAAAGAAATTCAATCCGATTTTACTTGTATTTCTAAAAAAATGGTTTTCAATTAAATTAAATAAGCCAGATGAATTCCAATTTATATCCTCCTTGTTAGTTTGATATAGATCTTGTAACTTCGCTCGAAATTCTGATAGGGATTGACACGGTAATATCTTATTTTTAATAAAATTGTACAGTTCGTCGCTATTAGTTTTTGGTGATGTATTTTTTATGATGAGTTTTTTTAATTCTTTGAGTTGTTCCTGTGTGTTACTCTTTTTAGCTAAATATTGAAATATATCGATTTTATGCTTGTTATTCGCTAGCGTAACTTGCCATTGATTAACGAAAGGAAGGTATGATTTTAGAACCCAATCAGCGTCCACCGTTGAGCGGTTTTCTAGCGCGTTAACAAAAGCATTTAACTGTTCGTCCAGCTCGCCATATACACTACATAATGGGTAAACATTCACTTTATTTAGGCCAATACTTTGATTTAAACTGCCTATCATGATGGTTTGTACTTCTTTATTAACAGCTCTCATGTAGTCAGCACATTCTAATTGATGTTTACTAATACCGTAAATAGCCGCTTTTTTTATGTCATGCTGAATATTATTTTTCAATTCATCACGTTCCTGATTAATTGCTATTTTTTGTTGACTAGTACTTAATAAATCGAAGGGGTTTTGGCTGCTCTCCACATTATGGAGATGACTGATGAAACTCGAAGTATTATTTTGTAGTGGATTTATGTTTTTTATTTTACTATTTGATAGTATTGAAATTTCATTATTTACGTTAAGTGGCATAATTTACCTTAAAACTGAGTGTTTTTGTAAATTATAATTATTATGTTGAAATGTAGATTTCAAAAAACGCCAAATAAAATTTATTTAACTTAAAGGTTTCCGATTGTAACAATTGATCCAAATCAATTTAACAATAAATACCCTATTGGTGGTAATTTTAATTGTTGTTTAACTACTCAGTTAATATTAATTAAACTTTTATTTTCACTTTAATTGATTTTAGGCAATATCTAATCATATTAGGCTGCTATTCTCTCACCGATTTATACAAAAAATATAAAGAGGTAGCAATGAACGTTAGTCGCAGAAAGTTTTTTAAAATCTGTGCTGGCGGGATGGCAGGTACAACTGTAGCTGCGTTAGGTTTTATGCCTGGAATGGCAATAGCTAATGTACGTGAATATAAATTACTACGTTCTAAAGAGACGCGTAATACTTGTACTTACTGTTCTGTCGGTTGTGGATTATTAATGTATAGCATGGGCGATGGTGCCATGAATGCTAAATCCGCGATCTTCCACGTCGAAGGAGACTCCGACCACCCTGTAAACCGTGGTGCTTTATGTCCTAAAGGGGCTGGCCTGCTGGATTACATTCACAGTGAAAATCGTTTACGTTACCCAGAATATAGAGCGCCAGGCTCTGATAAATGGGAACGTATTAGCTGGGATGATGCTTTCACGCGTATTGCGCGATTAATGAAAGATGACCGCGACGCAAACTTCATTGAAAAAAATGAACAAGGAACAACAGTAAACCGTTGGTTATCCACAGGGATGTTATGTGCATCTGCTGCAAGTAACGAAACGGGAATGTTGACCCAAAAATTCGCACGATCGCTAGGTATGCTGGCGGTTGATAACCAAGCGCGTGTCTGACACGGACCAACGGTAGCAAGTCTTGCTCCAACATTTGGTCGCGGTGCGATGACCAACCATTGGGTTGATATTAAAAATGCGGATGTTGTCGTCGTAATGGGCGGTAACGCTGCGGAAGCTCACCCTGTTGGGTTCCGCTGGGCAATTGAAGCAAAAAATAATAATGATGCAACACTGATTGTTATCGATCCGCGTTTTACGCGTACCGCATCAGTCGCAGACCATTATGTGCCAATTCGTTCAGGCACCGATATTACTTTCTTATCGGGCGTTTTACTGTATCTAATTGAAAATAATAAAATCAATGCTGAATACGTTCAGAACTACACCAATGCGGCGTTAATTGTCAGAGATGATTTTGACTTTGAAGATGGTCTATTTAGTGGCTATAACGCTGACAAACGCAGTTATGACAAAACCAGCTGGAACTACAAATTTGATGAGAATGGTCACGCACTGCGCGATGACACATTACAAGACCCACGTTGTGTTTGGAATTTACTTCGCAAGCACGTCTCACGCTATACGCCTGAGATGGTTGAAAAAATTTGTGGTACTTCACAAGCCGATTTCTTAAAAGTTTGCGAAATTCTCGCGACGACCAGCGCTTCTGATAAAGCAGGTACGTTCCTGTATGCCTTAGGTTGGACACAACATACCGTAGGCGCGCAAAACATCCGTACCATGGCAATGATCCAATTACTGCTTGGTAATATGGGGGTTGCTGGTGGTGGTGTGAACGCATTGCGTGGTCACTCAAATATTCAAGGTTTGACAGACTTAGGCCTGTTATCTACCAGTTTGCCAGGTTACCTGACATTACCTTCAGAAAAACATCTTACTGTCGATAATTACCTGACGGCGAACACGCCAAAAGCGACATTACCGAATCAGGTGAACTACTGGAGTAATTACCCTAAATTCTTCGTCAGTTTGATGAAATCGTTCTACGGTGATTCTGCACAAGCAGATAACCAGTGGGGCTTCGATTGGTTACCTAAATGGGACCAAGCTTATGATGTGATGAAGTATTTTGACATGATGAGCCGTAACGAAGTGACGGGTTACATCTGCCAAGGCTTTAACCCAGTTGCGTCTTTCCCAGACAAAAATAAAGTGGTTAGTTGCCTGAGCAAGCTGAAATATTTAGTGGTTGTTGATCCTCTGGTCACAGAAACAGCAAATTTCTGGCAAAACCACGGTGAGATGAATGACGTCGATACCGCTTCAATTCAAACTGAAGTGTTCCGTTTACCATCAACCTGTTTTGCGGAAGAAGATGGTTCAATCGCTAACTCAGGCCGTTGGTTACAATGGCACTGGCAGGCTGCGGATGGCCCAGGTGAAGCGCGTAATGATGGCCAAATCTTAACGGGTATTTTGTATAAAATCCGTGAAATGTATGAAAAAGAGGGCGGCCAAGGCCAAGAACCTCTGATGCAGATGAAATGGAATTACAAACAGCAATTCCACCCTGAATCAGAAGAAGTGGCGAAAGAGAACAACGGTATTGCACTGGCTGACCTCTATGATGCGGATGGCAATCTTCAGGCGAAAAAAGGCGAGTTACTCAGTTCTTTTGCATTGCTGCGTGATGACGGTACAACCGCTTCGTCTTGTTGGATTTACACTGGTTGCTGGACAGAAAAGGGCAACCAAATGGCGAACCGTGATAACAGCGACCCATCAGGTATCGGTAATACACTAGGTTGGGCATGGGCATGGCCTCTGAACCGCCGTGTGATTTATAACCGAGCATCTTGTGATACCAAAGGTAAACCATGGAATAAAGACCGTGTGCTTATCGAATGGAACGGTAAAAAATGGGTAGGTAACGATATTCCTGACTTTAACGCTTCTGCGCCAGAAGTAGGAACAGGTCCATTTATCATGCAACCTGAAGGGTTAGGGCGTTTATTTGCTATCGATAAGATGGCTGAAGGGCCATTCCCTGAGCACTATGAGCCGTTTGAAACGCCATTAGGTACAAACCCATTGCATCCAAATGTGGTGTCTAACCCTGCTGCGCGAATTTTTGATGAAGACAAGAAGCGTCTTGGTGATCACAAAGATTTCCCTTATGTAGGAACCACATATCGTTTGACTGAGCACTTTCATACGTGGACAAAACACGCTCGCTTAAACGCGATTGCTCAACCAGAGCAATTTGTGGAAATCAGTGAAACCTTAGCGAAAGCGAAGGGCATTGCATTGGGTGATAAAGTCAAAGTCAGCAGTAAACGCGGCTTTATCAAAGCGGTCGCTGTGGTGACACCACGATTGCAAACCCTGATGGTTGATGGCAAACCGATTGAAACGGTTGGTCTGCCAATTCACTGGGGCTTTGAAGGCGCAACACAAAAAGGTTTCATTACCAATACGTTAACGCCATCTGTGGGCGATGCTAACTCTCAGACTCCTGAGTATAAGGCATTCTTAGTTAACATTGAGAAGGCGTAAGGGAGGGAACATGTCCATGCAATCTCAAGACATTATTAAACGTTCCGCGACCAATAGCATTACGCCTCCGCCGCAGGCGCGTGATGATAAGCTGGAAGTGTGTAAGCTTATTGATGTGTCATCCTGTATTGGCTGTAAAGCTTGTCAGGTGGCATGTTCTGAGTGGAATGATATTCGTGACGAAGTGGGCCACTGCGTAGGGGTTTACGATAACCCTACGGATTTAAGTGCCAAATCGTGGACGGTGATGCGTTTTAGCGAAACCACGGAAATGGGCAAGTTAGAGTGGCTGATCCGTAAAGATGGCTGTATGCACTGTACCGACCCAGGCTGTTTGAAATCGTGCCCATCTGCAGGTGCAATCATTCAGTACGCTAATGGTATTGTGGATTTCCAATCAGAGCACTGTATTGGTTGTGGCTACTGTATTGCGGGTTGTCCATTCAACATTCCACGATTGAATCCGAAAGATAATCGTGTGTACAAATGTACTTTGTGCGTTGATAGAGTCAGTGTTGGTCAAGAACCTGCTTGTGTGAAAACGTGTCCGACAGGGGCTATTCGTTTTGGTACAAAAGCCGAAATGCTGGAATACGGCGCAGAGCGCGTCACGAAACTGAAAAATCGTGGTTACGCCCAAGCGGGTATTTATGACCCTGAAGGCGTCGGTGGAACACACGTTGTTTATGTGTTGCATCATGCGGATAAACCCCAGCTTTATCACGGACTGCCTGAAGATCCACAAATTGATACCCCAATTAATCTGTGGAAAGGCGTTCTGAAACCACTTTCTGCAATTGGCTTTATTGCAACCTTTGCGGGATTAATCTTCCACTATGTGGGAATTGGCCCAAACAAAGAAGTGAGTGATGAAGAGGAGGACGATAACCATGAGTAAAAAAAGCAAAATGATTGTACGGACAAAATTTATTGACCGTGCTTGCCACTGGACAGTGGTCATCAGCTTCTTCTTGGTTGCGTTGTCAGGTATTGCACTGTTTTTCCCAACACTGAAATGGCTGACGGAAACTTTCGGTACACCACAAATGGGGCGTATTCTTCACCCATTCTTTGGTGTGTTGATTTTTGTCGTACTGATGTTTATGTTTGTGCGCTTTGTGAAACACAATATTCCAGATAAAAAGGACTTACCTTGGATCAAGAATATTGTAGAAGTCCTCAAAGGTAACGAGCACGAAGTTGCGGATGTTGGCAAATATAACGCAGGCCAAAAAATGATGTTCTGGAGTATTATGAGTATGATTTTCGTACTCTTAGTGACTGGGATTATCATTTGGCGTCCTTACTTTGCGGATATGTTCCCGATGTGGATGATCCGTTGGAGCCTGCTTATTCATGCAGCAGCCGCGATTATTTTAATCCACGCAATCTTAATCCATATGTATATGGCATTCTGGGTTAAAGGCTCGATTAAAGGCATGATCGAAGGCAAAGTGAGCCGTCGTTGGGCGAAGAAACACCACCCACGCTGGTATCGTGATGTTGAAGCGAAAGAAGCTAAAGCAGAAGCGGAAAGTAAAAAGTAATTTACGTATAAGCTAAGCAACCTGAAGCCATCACAGTGTGATGGCTTTTTTGTGGGGATTGTTTTGGTGGCATTTTAATTACGGTAATCGCTCGCTTTAATGCGATACAACACATGTTCTTGTAGCCAATGACCATCAGGGAGCGCAGGGTGATAAAAGTTATCAGGCTGTTTTATCATGCCAAGGCGTTTCATTACCGATTCTGATGGAATGTTGGGAACCGCGGTAAATGCAACTAACTCTTTAAGTTTTAACTGGGTAAACGCCAGCCGAATAACGGCTTTCGCCCCTTCAGAAGCAAAGCCTTGATGCCAATAATCAGGAAGCAAACGCCAACCAATTTCAACGCAGGGGGAAAAGGGCAGGTTAGCGGCGGGAATATTTAAGCCAAGAAAGCCAATAAATGCACTGGTTTCTTTTAATTCGGCAGCCCATAACCCCCAGCCACCTTGTTGGCTAAATTTTGTGATGATGGTTTCTAAAAACTGTTGGCTTTGTTGCTCATCTAATATGGCAGGAAAGTAGCGCATCACGTCAGGGGTGCTATTGAGCGCATAAAACACGGCGCTATCTTCCTCTTGCCACTTGCGAAGGCGTAATCGCGGGGTCTCTAATTCGAGAATGTTCATGCTACTACGCTATTTTTAAACGCATATGTAAGAGTGGAAAAGGGTTTCCTTCACCATCTAACTCTGAACGGTCATATTGTACAAACCCCATATGTTCATAAAATCCAACAGCTTGTGGATTTTGCTCATTCACATCAAGCTCTGTGATACCCCATTTTTCAATGGCGTATTGTAGGAGCTTCTTCCCTGTCCCTTGCCCGCGGTTTTCTGGGGAGATAAATAGCATTTCAAGGCGATTTTCAGCGTAACCAAGAAAGCCCACCATTTTACCTGTATCATTAAAGGCGACAAATACAGCTAAGTTTGGCAAATATAGCTGTTTAATTGCTACTTTGAGTTCGTCAATTTTTTCTTCAGGTAAAAAATCGTGAGTGGCTCTAACAGAAGCCTCCCAAATTCGAATTATTTCATCATCATGTGCACGCGTGGCAGCTTGGACTATCATTATCTTGTCTCCCTAAAATAATGCTGCAATCTTAAATTGCAGACTTGTAATGTCAATGTCTGATTTTAATTTTAGTTAAGGCTAGTTTTGAGATATTAATCTCAGAAAAAAAAGTCAGCTTTGTCATTATGAGATAAGTTTAGATTATTGGGGCGGTTTAACGTCTTTTCACTTTTCCATATTGGTAGGGGTATCTTAATGAAATACAAAGTGTTAACGCTATGTTTATCTGCGGCCTTATTTGCACCGATTGCACCAACCATGGCAAGTACCGACAATCAAGCAGATATGGTTTTAGACCAAGTTTTAGTCCTTAGCCGCCACAATTTACGAACACCAATAGTTAATACAGGTATTCTCACTGAAGTGACTGATAAAAAATGGCCGGATTGGGATGCAAAAAGCGGTTATCTCACTACTCAAGGTGGGGCGCTTGAAGTGTATATGGGGCATTATTTTAGAGAGTGGATTGACCAAAATAAGTTACTCGCGGATGAGTTATGCCCAACTAGTAACGAAGATATATATCTGTATACCAATAGCTTACAACGAACGATAGCGACAGCACAGTTTTTTGCAGCGGGGGCATTTCCTGGCTGTAAAGTGAATATCCACCATCAGCCAGAAATTGGTAAGATGGACCCTGTCTTTAACCCGATTATTACCAATGGCTCGCCTGAGTTTAAACAAAAAGCCCTTGCGGCAATGGATGATTATCTTAAAGGTTTATCACTAAAAGCAGGTTATGAAGAACTTGATACCGTATTGAATATTAAAGATTCTCAAAAATGCAAAACGGATAAATTGTGTAACCTCGATAGCCAAAAAAATAGTTTTATTATCGAAGCAGATAAAGAGCCGGGTGTTAGTGGCCCATTGAAAATTGCGAATTCTGCAGTGGATGCTATCGACCTACAATATTATGAAGGTTTTCCCGCAGATCAAGTCGCATGGGGGCTAGTGGATACCCCTGAGAAATGGAAAAAACTGAATACTCTGAAAAATGCGTACCAAGAGACCTTATTTACGCCAAAAATTATTGCGAAAAATGTGGCTCATCCAATCCTCAATTATATAGATAAAGGCTTTGTATCCGTAGATAAAGGGGAAACAGCTAAATTTATTTTCTTAGTGGGTCACGATTCCAACATTGCTTCATTGATGTCAGCGATGGATTTTAAACCGTATCAGTTAGCACAGCAGTACGAGCATACGCCAATTGGCGGTAAATTGGTTTTCCAGCGTTGGACAGACAAACAAACGAAAAAAGACTTTATGAAAGTTGAATATGTTTATCAAACTGCAGATCAACTTAGGGACAATGCCTATTTATCCCTTGAGACACCCCCAAAACATGTGACTTTAGAGCTAAAAGATTGCCCGGTTGATAAAAATGGCTATTGTTCATGGGAAGATTTCCAAAAGGTGATGGCGAAAGCATTGGAACAATAAACGTTTAATCTTCCTCGTTAAGGCCCATTAACAGTAATGTTCAATGGGCTTTTTTCATGTTGAAATTTATGTTTAGCTGCTTACAATTCAGCCATCTTATTTTATCGAGTGACAAATATGCCTATCCAGTTTTTACGACTTCCCCAAATTCCAACAGCTGAGATTATTGCGCTAAATACACACCCATTAGTATTGAAGCATATGCCTCTGGGGGATGTACTATTTGATGAGGCATTTTGCCGAAATTGGGTTGCGGGAAAAGAGCAGCATTGGAGCCAGTATGGTTATGGCGTTTGGGCATTTGTTATCGATGGACAATTTGCGGGGTGGGGTGGGCTGCAAAATGAAAACGGTGATGCGGATTTAGCCCTTGTTTTGCATCCAGTATTTTGGGGGGAAGGCAAACGGATTGCGGTACAAATGATCCAAAAGGCTTTTAGTTCCCTGAATATTGATTCCCTAACCATTCATTTGCCGTTAACAAGACTTAAGCTAGCGGCGTTATTGCGCTATGGATTTGTCGAAGACGGTTTGGTTGATTTTGATGGCGTACCGTTTAAACGGTTTAGGCTGAAAAAAGCCGATAAAAAGATGAAAAAAACCCTGCTATAAAAGCAGGGCGTGAAAATCACGAAAATGTTTATGAGCCTATAATTTACCGCAATTAGCAATGAAATAGTCTTATAAAGTGTATGGATTTATACGTTTTTGTAACATTCATTGAGCTTAAACTTATCATTGGTAAAGTAAGATAAAATTACTAAAAATTGTAGATAGTAAAGCTTATCTGACAACCAGTACGCTTGTTTTTGCGTAACGTACGACGGATGCTGCATTTGAACCTAATAAATAGGTTGTCATACTCGGGCGACGTGAACCCAGTAAGATAATATCAGCATTAATATCTTCGGCAGTGGCTAAAATTTCATCTTTAACCGAACCAACACTCGCCTTTGCATGCACTTTTTCCGCAGGAATTGAAAACAACTTAATTTTCTCTTGTAACTCAGCAAGAATAATCTCAGCTTGTTTTTCATCATTCGGGAAATCGCCTGGTAAAATGGTGCCACCATAGCGTAGATAATTAGAAATTGGGGCCGTGACCGCAAGAAAATGAACATTAGCATTATTCAATTTTTGCAGAGAATTGACATGTGGAACTAACATATTGGTCAGAGCATCTTCGGTTACATCGATCGGAACTAAAATTGTATTGTACATAAATTCTCCTTTTTTCTTTTATATTATAAGTTTAGAACATTCTTATACATTTTGATATTGATTATTCATACTAGAATAGTAACTGATTGGTTGGTGATGGGGTGTGAGCCAGTAGTCGCAATCAGATTTTTAGCAAAGAAAAAATAAAAACGAACATGACCGATGATGGTGATGTTCGTCAAAATAGGAAAGTTTTAATCTAGAGGAAAAGGGCTGGATTATTTTTTAGAGCACGCTTCTTTAATGCCAGCTTTACAGGCTTGCGCTAGGTAATCAGCCGCTAATTTATCATTAATTTCGGTACCTTCACCATTCTCAAGCATCTTTCCGAGCTGATATTGTGCGGGAGGAAATTTTTTCTCAGCTGATTTTTGGAACCACTCAAATGCGGTAATATAGTTTTGTTTTACCCCAATACCTTGATAATAAAATTGCCCCATATAGTTTTGTGCTTCAACATTCCCTTTATTCGCTGATTTTTCAAATAACTCCATCGCAGTTTCAAGGTTTTGTTCTACACCATTACCATTTAGGTACATATCGCCTAAAAATAGCTGAGCATCAGAATTGCCTTTATTTGAGGCCATCGTCAGCCATTTTTTGGCTTTACCGTAGTCTTGTTTCAGCTCATTACCCAGGTAGTAACCAATCCCAAGCATCACTTGTGCTTTAATATCGCCTTTTTGGGCTTCTTGCTCAATACGTTTGATGGTTTCTTTAGGAACCGCAGCAACACTGAGATTAATGGATAAAATAAAGATAAAAATAAGTGAAAGAATTCTAAGCATGGTTTTATTTCTTATGTCATCGATGTTTATTACTATTATTTATAGGCTATAAAATGTATTTTTGCACATTAATTATTGAACTCGCCAACTACTTCAAGCATATATGTAATGCCATAGTGCAGATATCGCGTTTTAAATAATAAATATTCTTTTCAGGCGTTACACCCTTTTAGGGTAATTAGCGTGTTGAAATACTCTACGTCCATAATGGGTAAATTACAATATCTATTCTAAATTACATCTTATAGGAGTATTTTTGTGGTGTTAAAATATGACGCTATATGATTGTTGTAACAAGATATTAATGTTTTTTTATTTTTTAAACTAAGTATTTCTAATTATGATAATTATATATTAATAGACATTTTATGAATAACGTAAAAATTAATTTTTTGTTGAAAATCCTTTTTGGTGAATTATGCCAAAAAATATCATAACTTAAACGAAAAATAGCTTTATTTAACGATTTTGGATATAGCGATATGAAAAATAGAAAACTTAAATAATGAAAGGTTAGAAAGATAAATAAAGTGTGAATAAAAATAGGTTCACACTTTATTTACACCAAAAAGGTGATTGTTTCAGTTATTTTAAATATTATTCACCAAATAAGGGTGTTGGTTTTCCATTGTCATCAATGGCTACAAAGTTAAACTGGCCATGGATAACTTCTTCACGGCCTTCAGAATACATATCTTCCAAGAAGATGGATACATTCACCGTTAAGCTGGTTCTACCGACTCGGATGACTTTTCCGACTAATTCAACAATCGTGCCTGATGGAATGGGATGTGTAAAATTGATCTTTTCTGTAGAAACGGTCACTAAACGTTTTCGGCTAAAGCGGGTTGCAGTGATAAAAGAGACTTCATCCATCCATGCTAAAGCTGTACCACCAAATAAGGTGCTATGGTGGTTAGTTGTGGTCGGGAATACAACTTTAGAAACGCGGGAAATGGATTGTTCGATTTTTTGTGCGATGACATCATCAACGATGGAACTCATGGTTGGGCCTTACAGTTGTTACTTAGTGTATTAATAATGTTAAGGCTAAGTGTAATACTCATCACAAATAATTACAGCAATAAATGAGAAGTGAATCGATCCAGTTTGGAAGGTTTTTGAAATAGAGCACATTTTGCTATCGTGATGATAAAAATGTATTCATCCACACCGATATGGTGTGAATGAAAACGAATAAAATGAGCCAGTTAGTTATCTAAATATTCAGCACTCATTCGAATGGCTTTTGCATTATCACCACTTTTTACGCAAGATACCAAAAAGGCTTTGGATTCTGTCCAAATAGTGGCGGAAAAATCTTTACCATCAACATCTTTTTCGATGGTAATCGGGTAATTTTCAACACCATCTAACCACTCTTTTAAGCCAGATTTACAGGTTGCAAAATCCTCTTTTGCTATCGAGCCATCTAAGGTAGGCGTTGCAGTTTGGGGTTTTTTCCCAGAAGCAATCATATTTTCAACTTGCTCTAGGGTGTAGTTTTTCTCTGCCACTACGCCGAAACTCACTAACGAAATCATCATTCCTAATAATAACTTGTTCATAATCACTCCATTTGATTTAAGTCGAGAATGTTAAGGGATTGAGGAATATTAGGCAATAAAAAACCCTCCAACTTGGAGGGTTTTTGTGATCGCGATGAAGCGAATAAACTAGCTGAATCTGTACAGGCTAAATGGTTTTACATTCAGTGCAGGTTCTTTGCCTAACAATAAGTCGGCAGTTAATTCAGACGAAACTGGGCTTTCTGTCATACCCCAACCTGTTGCGGTATTGATAACCAGACCTGGGTATTCATTAACTTGGGAAATAATTGGGTGTTCATCTGGTGCGATGGCCATTGCTCCGCTCCATTGATCAATCAGTTTTGAGTCTTTAAATGCAGGGAATTCGGTTTTTAGTTTCTCAAATGATGCATTCAGTTCTGGCAGGTCTGGTAATGCTGTCATATTTCTGTGTTTTTCAAACGGTGAAACTTCATTCAATTTCCAGCTAGTTGGCTCTGTGAATGAGTTAATCAGTTGCTCATTTAACGAAATGTGCACTGGGAAATCAGGCATTGATAATAATGGGATATATTTATAGCCGTAAACGAAGGAATCTTTCACCACTGGTGCGACGATAACACGTGGAGAAGTTGCATAAGTGCCATCAGCTTGTTCACGGAAGAAGATATTACCTGGTAATGCGACGTTACCACCTGGCGCTGTTGGTGAACCAGAAATTAACTGTTGGGATTGATAAGCAGGCAGAGTTGGGACGTCTACCCCTAAATTCTGCATAAACAAGCGTGACCAAACACCGCCAGCCACGACGACACGAGAGGTTTTGATCGCCCCTTTTTCCGTAACGACATCTGAAATTGCGCCACCTTGAGTTTCTAACCCTCTTGCTGCGCAGTTGGTGTAAATTTTGATCCCCAGTTTTTTGGCATGCTCTGCCATCACGAAGGTCGCAATTTCAGCATCTAAACTGCCTGAATCTTCTTCAAATCCAGCAATGCTCCATTTAGATTGTGCACCTTTTAGGCGCTGATCTAACTCTGCACCTTCAATAATACGAGTTTTGAATGGGATGTCAGAACCGACATTTTTGCTGGTGGTATCAATCCACTCTCTCACGTTGACTAAGTCTTCTTCGTCAAGAGGGACTTCAACACGGCCTTGGGTGCGATAGCTGGTATCAGCACCGACTTTGGCATTCATCTCTCTCCAGCGATGTTTACCGAGATGGTGAAGTAAGAAGGTTTCTTCTGGCATTTTATAGGTGATAACTTGGCCGTAGAAACGGGATGATTGCTCACCCGCGATATTGCCTTTTTCAACGATGACAACATCTAAGCCTCGACCGACTAATTCAATAGCAGTCATAATCCCTAGAATTCCAGCACCAATAACAACGACGTCAGCTTGTTGTGGTAGTGCACCTTCCGTCCCTGCAACGAAGCCATGTCTTGGCTTACCAGGTACAAAGCGACCTTCACGCGTTAGCATTGGCGTTAAAATTCCAGCACCAGCGGCTACAGTGACAACCGCGCCACCAATAAGAAATTTTCTTCTAGTAATAGCCATTTATAGAGTTCCTTATATAGAATGAGTTTTTAACAGTTAATCAAAGCGTTAATAAGTAATACTTATAATTGCAATTATATTTTTAATTATAATTATGATTGTAAACTAATTTAACGTTGATTTAAAATTTTTAATTAAATGTTAAAAAAATTATTATCTAATCTGAGATAAGGAACACAAAAGAGAGGGAAGAGTCATACTCATCACATGCCGAACATCATTTAATGTCATTGTTGTGAGTGCGGATATTGGTTGAAGTATGCGCTCTTGAATCTAGATTTTGTAGTTTATTGATTAATTTGAATTTTACCTGTTAGGAATAAGGCTGCATTTCCTGTTAGCTTAACTCTGCCGTTATTGACCTCGCAGTGGATTATACCGCCTCTTTTCGAGAGTTGTTTTCCGACTAATGCTGTTTTTTGTAATCGTTCTGCCCAAATTGGGGCAATGGCACAGTGTGAAGTGCCAGTGACAGGGTCTTCATTTACCCCCTTGGCGGGAGCAAAATAGCGTGATACGAAGTCACAGTCGTCTTCAGTACTTTGTGCTGTAATTGTTAACCCTGGCAGAGGAAGTTGTGCAAGGCGTTGCATGTCTGGTTGGCAGTTTTCGATTTGCTGTCTATTTGAAAGAAAACACAGATAGCGGTCTTTGGCGAGCCAAAGCTCAGTAATTTCAACACCTAAAATATCAGCAAGTTCAGGGAATTGTATTGGTGAACTGAGAACTGAATCAAGGATGGGAAAATCAAGAGTGAGGCCTTGTTCACTGCAGGTTACCACTAATTCTCCCGAAAGTGATTTAAAGACGATTGGCTGGGCGTGTTGCTGTAAGACATGGTTAAGGACATAAGCCGTAGCTAAAGTGGCATGGCCACATAAAGCAACTTCCATTTTTGGGGTAAACCAGCGGATATGTTGACCGACTAAAAATGCCGTTTCCGATAAATTAATTTCCGCGGCAATGGCAATGAGCATATGATCAGGTAGCCAATCATTCAGTAGTACAATGGCTGCGGGATTCCCTTGAAATAAGGTATCTGTAAAGGCATCAACATAGTAGACAGGTAGAGAAAGGGACATACTTAACATTCCGGCTTATGGTAGATAAGACAGTGAGTATAATCTGATTAGAAAAAAATAATAAGCTAAGTAATCGTATGGGAGGAAAGAAAACTGCCCAACAACAATATGTCATTGAGCAGTTCAAGTTAATGAAGATAACTACGCTTTGGCTTCGTTTTTATCCGCATTTTTAAGCATCTTTCTTACTGGAATAATCAGTGCGGCCAATACGACAGCACAGATAACCAACGCGATAGATACGTGGGAGAACAATTCAGGCATGGAATCCAGTTGGTCTTTACGGATGTTACCGCCCATAATACCTGCCGCTAAGTTTCCTAATGCACTGGCACAGAACCACAGCCCCATAACCTGACCACGCATTTTTTGCGGTGCTAGCAAGGTCATTGTTGCTAAACCAATTGGGCTTAGGCACAGTTCACCTAAAGTCAGTAATAAGATACTGCCCACTAGCCAGAACGGTGAAACGCCACTTTGTGTTGCTAATACTTGGTTTGCTGCAACCATCATGATAGCGAAACCGCCCGCGGCAAATAAAATACCGATAACAAATTTTGTCATACTGCTTGGGTTCATATTGCGCTTAGCAAGGGATGGCCAGAACCAGCTAAATACAGGGGCTAGCAAAATAATGAACAGAGCATTAATGGATTGGAACCAAATGGTTGGGATTTCAAAGCTACCCATTTGGCGATCGGTATAGTCACGAGCGAAAATGTTAAATGAAGTCGGTTTTTGCTCGAAGGCTGACCAGAAGAACGCGGCTGCAACCAGTAAAATCAAACAAGCTAATAAGCGTGAGCGTTCACTGCTATTTAAACCTGCAAAGAAGAACATAAACAGGAAGTAGATGCCCACACAGGTTGAAATCACGTAAGCAGAACTTTTAGCGATCATTGATGCGTTGAATGGGATTGTGCCGTTATCGATTAAGATAACCAATACCGCGAGCAATGCCATCGCAAAAGTGACCCATTTACCGACATTTTTACGTTGAACTGTCGGGTGGTTCCAAGTGGAATCTAAGCCGACTTCTTTGTCGTAACGACGCATTTGCGGAATAGCATAGAAGCGGAAGATTAACAGCGCCACTAACATCCCTAAACCACCGAGGCCAAAGCCTAAATGCCAACCGTATTTTTCATGCAATGGGCCAATGATTAATGGTGCAATAAATGAACCCATATTGATACCCATATAAAACAGGGAGAAACCGCCATCACGGCGTGTATCTTCTTTCTTATACAGGGTACCTACCATCACGGTGATACAGGTTTTAAACAGCCCCGTTCCGAGTACGATCAGCAATAGACCAACAAAGAAGAAGGTATTCGTTAAAAATGCAGACATTGCGATGGATAAGTGACCAAATGCAATGATCAATGAGCCGTACCAAACCGCTCTGCGTTGGCCTAACCAGTTATCAGCTAACCAGCCGCCTGGTAACGAAGTGATGTAAACACCACCTGCAAAGATACCAACGATAGCAGAGGCTTGTTCAATTGGCAGCTCCATGCCGCCTTGTAAGAGTGCCGCACTCATAAACAGAATAAGTAGCGGGCGAACGCCGTAGAAAGAGAACCTTTCCCACATTTCGGTAAGGAAAAGTGAACTCAGCGGGTATGGATGCCCGAAAAAAGTTTTTGTTTTAGTCGCAGAATTATTCATCTGTGAACTCCCATAAATCATCTCTTGAGAGGTTGTGCATGATATAAAACACCAAGCCGAGCGCCTGAGTGTCGATTATTATTTGATATGTTAACTTTCAGTTTGGAAACATATTTTTAACATACATTATTATAGAATCGCCTATAAACAGAATGAATTTATTGTAAAAGGCGAGGTTTTAAGGTGAAAAGTCGATATAACTCTCATTTTTCACGATAAGGTAGGGGAAGATACAGGATTTTCATTGACAATAAAAGAAAGAATTTTGAATCGATTAAGTTGTTATTAAACAGTTAGTTAATCATATAAAGTATTATTTTTTCGTTAAGAAAACAATAAAGCTTATAAAGCATCAGGTTTTTGGTTAAAAACTATCTGGCTAATTATTGCTCAGTTGGTGAAGCGCGTAGGCCATCTGATTGGCGTCGAATAATGAGCCAAGAATAGATAAGATTAAAAAGGACTAAAGCAGCTGTGAAGAAAAAGACAGCTCTGAAACCATAGGTTGCTGCAACAAACGACCCCATCAGCGGCCCCGTTACATTCCCCACATCCCGCAAAGCTTGGTTATAGCTGAAAATACGGCCAGTCACTTGGTGCGAAATATTATAAATAATTAGCGTCTGAACCGCTGGTAGTAAGGCGGCATTAAGTGCCCCTAATAAAAAACGTAGGAAACCTAACTCCCAATAGCTACTGACGAGCCCCATCGGGAATAGCACAAAAATTGAGGTACCTAAAACGGCCAATAGGACTTTTTCAGGGCCAATTCGATCACTTAATTTACCTAGCATTGGTGCGCTGATTAACGCGGCGACGCCAGGAATAGATGCAATCACTCCACTAACAAATGCTAGGTTCTCAAGGGAGTCTGACAGTTCTCGAACATAAAGGGTAATGACAGGGTTAATGGAACCCATTGCTGCCTGAATAATCATGGTGGTGAAAAATAAGCTGATGACCAAGTTTTTATTCCGTAGGGAGGCAAAAACCTGTTTACTGGTTAAGGCATCTTTGCGCGAAACAGGGGTGAAACGTTCGCGAACATAAAAAAGGGTGACGAAAAAACAGATAAATAGAACGGTTGCTGTGATAAAAAAGACGGGGCGTAAACCATACTGGTCAGCAAGGAACCCACCAATTAATGGGCCAATGAGCGCACCACTCACAGCCCCCGTGGCCAAAACGCCCATTGCCCAGCCACTTTTTTTCACTGGAATTTGTGTGGCGATTAGCGCATTGGCATTGGGCACAAAGCCACCAAGCAAGCCGAGTAAGGCTCTGAGTGCCAATAATTGCCAGATATTTTGTGCAAAGCCAATCAAGACCATCACAATCGCCATGCCAAGCGCAGAACGCAGCAGCATTAACTTACGACCTTTACGGTCAGATAGCCGCCCCCAGAACGGCGCGGCGATGGCGGAAAACAGAAAAGTAATACTGAAAACAGCGCCGGTCCATAAATTCAACGAAGCGTGGTCTTTGACGCCGAGCTCTTCAATATAAAGGGGAAGAAAAGGCATGATTAAGCTAAAGGCAGCACCTGTTAAGAAGCAGCCGAACCAGACGACGTATAAGTTTCTTTTCCAGTAATTACCTTTTCCCGTCATATTTTCCCTTTATATTCAGACCGCTTATTTTCCTGTTATATTCAGACCGACAGCGTTGTTGCCGTCATTTTCCCGTCATATTCAACCCTACAGCGTTGTTACCGTCACTCAGCTACCCAAGTCACGTACTTGTGTACGCTCCTTGGGATATCTTCATTTAGGCGCCTCGCTGTAGGGCTGACTATTTAGGGAAAACTTTTGGCTTATTTTCCTGTTATATTCAGACCGACAGCGTTGTTACCGTCACTCAGCTACCCAAGTCACGTACTTATGTACGCTCCTTGGGATATCTTCATTTAGGCGCCTCGCTGTAGGCCTGACTATTTAGGGAAAACTTTCCATCTATTTAGGAAAAACTCTTTGTTAGGTAGGGCTACAGCTATTTTGTCATAAATTAATGATGAATTTTATCGAGGTCGCCATACAGCGATGCTTCACCTTGTGGGCGCGTTTTAAAACGGCGATGTAGCCACATATATTGCTCGGGCGCACGCAAAATTTCTTTTTCGATGACTTGGTTCATCATCGCTGCAGTTGCCACATTGTCTTCTACAGGGAAATTATCCACTGCAGGTTGAATGAGAAGCTCATATCCTTTGCCGTTGGGTAAACGTCGTGGGACAAAAGGGACAACCAGTGGGTTGGCTAAGCGAAGTAATATTTGTGAGCCATTAGTGGTTGCTGCCTTTTCAACCGCAAACAACGGTGCGAAGGTACTATTGCGTGGGCCATAATCGTGATCAGGGGCATACCAGAGAATTTCCCCGTCCTTCAGAGCACGTACCATCCCTTTGACATCTTTACGGTCGAGCATGTATTTATTTGAACGTAAACGCCCACGGGTTTGTAGCCAGTCAATCAGTTTATTATCGTTAGCACGATATACCCCAATACCTGGGTTTAGCATACCAAAAGCACGCCCGCCTATTTCTAAGGTGAGAAAATGTATGCCAAGCACGATAATCCCGCGGCCAGTCTCTTGGGCAGATAACATATTTTCACGGCCTTCGACCTTAACCCAACGTTTAATGCGCCAATCAGGCCAAAACCATGCCATACCCGTTTCAAATAATCCCATACCGACAGATTCGAAATTTTTATCAATATAGTGTTGCCTATCTTGCATACTCATCTCTGGAAAACACAGTTGCAGGTTACGATCGGCAATTTGTACGCGTTTTTTTAGAAAGCGCTTGGATAATAACCCTAGGCGAGTCCCCATCCAATAGATAACAGGGTAAGGCAGTAAAACAAGAAGATAAAGTACAGTAACACCTATCCACGTTAACCAGTAGCGAGGATGAAGTAGGTGTTTTTGAAAAGTAGGCGCTGGTATCATTAGTATCCGATTATTTTTAGTCTGTAATGGTGAATTTTTATTAATTAGGTTTAATTGAATCTAATTATATCAAATTATTTTTTTAATAAGTTCACTGACTGCATGGTACTCATTAATTCAGCGATGTTTCTCACCGCCATTTTTTCCATCACGCGAGAACGATGCACTTCAACAGTACGTACTGAAACACAGGTAGCTTCAGCAATTTCACGGTTAATTAAACCTTGGAGCACATAGCGACAGATTTCTTTTTCGCGGGGTGTTAGCATTTCATAGCGTTGTTTAATTAGATAATTTTCGGTGGATTGCGTGGTTTGCCGTTGAGCTTGCTCAAGAGTTTTTGCCAGTTGTTGGCTATCAATCGGTTTTTGTAGAAAATCCACGGCACCAAGTTTGACTTGCTCAACCGCCATCGGAATATCCCCATGCCCAGATAGAAAAATCACGGCTAAGGTGCTGTGCTGATCGCACAGATATTGGTGGACTTGCCGACCATCTAGCTTTGGCATGCGCATATCAAGCAAAACCACCCCCTCTTGGTGAAGGGCTGCATGTTGAATAAATTGTTCACTGTCATTCCAAACGGTAACAGTGTAGCCCAGCGTTTCAAGTAAAAACTGGCAGGCGTCGGTCACATCGGTGTCATCATCCACTAGATGGATAACTGGCATAAATACATACCTCGTCGTGTAGAGGGTGACTATTAAGATAGATACTAGTCAGCTCAATAAAGCTATTGTCACATATAATTAATCTGAATGTTATCAATTGCGTGGCATACAGTGCTTAGTGGTGCAAATTATCGGGATAATTAAAAATTAATGTGACTCGCAAGCCGTTTAATCCATCATCACTCAGGTTGTTTTCAATACGAATATCCCCACCTTGACTTTGAATCAAGCGCTGGCAAATCACTAAGCCAAGCCCTAAGCCTTCTTTTTTGGTGGTTGCGAATGGGGTTATCCCTTGTTCAAGTTGTTCTAAAGGCATACCCCCTGCATCATCTTGCAAGACCAGTAAAAAGCGGTTTTGGGCAAAATGAAAACCAAAGTGTAATGTGTTGGCTCCTGCTTGCAGGCTGTTGCTGACTAAGTTGGACAATAATTGCTCCAATAGGGTCTCTGGCAGTACCAACGACACATCTTGGGTGTCTGGTAGTAATAATTTTGCATTAGGGTAATGTTGGTCAACGCGTAAAAGTTGCCAAATATGCTTAATAGCTTGTTTAACAGATTGTTGGCTTAAAATTAGTGCTGGGTCTTGCCCTGGCTTGCCCGCCCAAAGACGTAAATTACGGATGATATCCGCCCCACGTTGGGCTTGGTCGTCAATCTTTGTTAAGGCATTAATTAAAGGATGCTTTTCCGACTCTTTATTCAGCCGCAAAATACACCCTTGTGCATAGTGCCGAATAGCCGATAACGGTTGATTGAGTTCATGAGCAAATCCTGAAGCCATTTCTCCTAAAATATTCAACCGTTGAGCTTTTTGTAAATCTGCCTCTTGCTGGCGCAGTCGGTTATGCGCCACTTCTAATTGGCGACTTCGGCGGCGAACTAAAAATGCAATCCATACGTGGTTCACCCCAAGAAGGACAAAAAATAGGGCAACAAAGCCAAGGGTAATTTGGTTTTGAATTGTCCAACTGACAATATCTTGCCAAATTTGCCGCTGCTGTGGATGTTGGTTCACATCCCGCAAAAGGGTTTCCACTTGGGTAACGGAGGCGGGGGCTCCCCAGCGCATAGTACTTTTATCTGTTGAAAGTAAGGTTTTAGTGACCTTGTCGACAAGGTTATCTGGCACTTCGCTTAGGGCCGCAAATGACCAATTGGGATAAAGTTCCGTGCTGGTCAGGCAAGACAGAGAACTAGGATGTTGAATAAGCGGTCGGAATTGCGTTTTATCAATTAGCCCTTCACTGTGCATATTTTCCAATAAACAAACAGGAACGATCGCGGCTGACAGTGAACCATCGCGTAAAGCATACAGCAGGGCATCCGCAGGGAAGCCTAAAAACTGCATTTGAAAATCTTTTTCGGCGTCATAGCCTAAATCTCGCAGCACTTTATAGCCTAATAAATACCCACCAAAAGCATCGGGGGAAATCGCCCCCACTTTTTTACCAATCAAATTTTGAGGTTCAGTCATGTCACTGTTATTGCGTACCAGTATCAGACTACCAATCACGTTGCGGGTGGTGCTATTAGGCTCGACATCGGAACGCAAGGAAAGTAGCCACCGTAAGTGGTAGCGGCTGTCGAGCTGAATAAACTGTGCTGGGTTAGTCAGTAAGAAATCAATTTTTTGGTTGGAAATGGCTTCACGCATTTCATCGAGATTTAAGGGCTGGAGAGTGAAGCGTTCTCCTGGAATTGAATCATTTAACGTATCGACTAAAGGTTGCCAGTGAGATTGTGTGGAACTGGGGCCACGCAAAGCCAAAACGCCGATTGTCCATTGCGCAGAAATCGCAGGAAATGACCATGTTAAAAACATGGTTAATAGTATGTGATACAACAGTATAGGCGATTTTTTTAACATATTTGGGTTATTCGTTGCGTTAGATCAATTTAGCTTCGGGTATGTGGTAAACCACAATAGGGCGCTGGCTCCTCTCTTCCTACAATGGCACTACAAGCTTTACCAAGATAACACACCAGTTTTAAAGAGAAATAAGAATTTCTGCGGTTATCTTAACTGGACTGAATCGATTGTCAATAATGCTTGTAAAACAAATAACATATTGATTAATAACTTTTATTTTCGCATTAGCAATGTCAATACTGGAGCCAATTATGGATCTGAGTAAACGAAAATTTCTACAACAAATTGGGGCAGTGACGGCGGGTGCGTCGTTAATTCCAATCTCGGAGGCTGGCCTAAACTTATCTCCAACGCGTCATGAAGGCAATCCTGAAAAACGTTATGGGATGTTAATCGACTTACGTCGTTGTATTGGCTGCCAATCTTGCACTGTAAGTTGCTCGGTTGAAAACCAAACGCCACAAGGCCAATTTAGAACCACCGTTAACCAATATCAAGTGGCGGTTAAAGGTGAGGAAGGTTTTACCAACGTACTTCTGCCACGCTTATGTAACCACTGTGATTCACCTCCTTGTGTTCCTGTATGCCCTGTTCAAGCCACTTTCCAACGGGAAGACGGCATTGTTGTGGTTGATAATGAACGTTGCGTCGGCTGTGCTTATTGTGTACAGGCTTGCCCGTATGATGCCCGCTTTATTAATCATTCCACACAAACTGCAGATAAATGTACTTTCTGTGCACATCGTTTAGAAGTGGGTTTATTACCCGCATGCGTTGAATCTTGTGTGGGCGGTGCACGTATTATTGGTGACTTAAAAGACCCGAACAGCACCATTCGTAAAATGCTGACTGAACATGAAGCGGAAATTAAAGTGCTCAAACCAGAAAGTGGCACATTACCACAAGTTTTCTATATCGGTTTGGATGATGCATTTGTAGAGCCGCTACAAGGCAAAGGGCAACCCGCATTATGGCAGGAGGTGTTCTGATGGACGGTCAAGTGACATATATTTCTGAAATTATGGCTCAGCCACAAGAATTTTTCTGGCTACCGTGGGCCGTGCAATACTTTTTCTTTATCGGAATCGCTTCTTGCGCTGTGCTGTATGCGTGTTACCTGCATTGGCAAAATAAAAGCGAAAATGGCCGATTAGAGATGATCGCTGTGTTCATCGCGATCACCATGGGGATCACCGCGCCACTCGCGTTAACGGCAGACTTGCACCAAACCGCACGGGTTTGGCATTTCTACGCACACCCAACACTGTGGTCTTGGATGTGGTGGGGCTCGGTTTTATTACCATTATTCACCACATTCATTGGGTTATATTTTGTTGCCCTGATTGTGAAAATGATTTGGAAAAAAGAGTTTAAAGCGACCCGTTGGGTGGCATTGCTAGCGGCGTTATCTGCAATGGGCTTATTGCTGTACACCGGCCGTGAAGCGTCAATCTTAAACGCGCGTCCAATCTGGTATAGCTGGTGGATGCCAGTATTAATGTTCCTAAGTGCGTTGCAAGTTCTGCCTGCATTGATTGGTTTAGGTGCTCGCAAAGAGCCACAATACCAAAACCGTTTAGCCCGTTTCCAAGTGATTACCCTGCTGTTATTTGCCGTGTGTTTCGCTCTGTGGTTATCAGGGGATACCATATCAGGGATCGCGGTACGCCAACAGTTGGATACTGCAAGTGCAGGTTTGTGGATGCTGATGGGGGTTTGTGCGCTGTGGTTAATCACATTTGTGATGTCAGTGAGCAATGTAAAAGCTATCCGTTCAGTACCTTACATTACCGTTTTAGCCTTAGTTTCGATGGCTTTTGCTTGGACACTACGTTGGATTTTCCTGATGGAAGTTCAAGCGGTTCCAAAATATAACATTATCGCGAATCCATACCACTTCCCTCTGGGGACTGACGGCTTAATGGCTATTGTAGGCACATTTGGTCTGTGGATTGCGTTAACAATTATTGTTCGTGAAGGTGTTCGCTGGTTTGCGAGGAGAGTGCAACATGGCTAAATTCTCAAGACGTCAATGGCTTAAAGGTGGTTTGGTTGTCGGTGGCATTGCGTTATTTGGTGCAAGCTACCGTGATGTGGCCAAACGTGCAGTCGATGGTTTGGTTAATGGCACCTCTGGTAAAGTCACGTTAGACCGCCTCAATGGCAACTCACTGCGTCCAGAAGGCCAAGCACTGAAAGGCTGGCAGGAAAACCCAGAACAAGTGGTGGCGATGACCCAATGTTTTGGTTGCTGGACTCAGTGTGGTATCCGTGCTCGTGTTGATACAGCAAAAAATGAAGTGCTGCGTATTGCTGGGAACCCGTACCACCCGTTATCTCACGAAGAGCATTTCCCCTATGGTATGCCGCTAAAAACTGCGTTCAACAAAATGAGCGGTGAGTCAGGTTTAGAACATCGTTCAACGGCATGTGCCCGTGGGGCGACCTTAATGGAAGGCTTAACCAGTCCACTGCGTATTTTAGAACCGATGAAACGTGTGGGTAAACGCGGTGAAGGTAAATGGGAGCGCATTAGCTTTGAACAACTGATTAAAGAAGTGGTTGAAGGCGGTGATTTATTCGGTGAAGGCCATGTGGATGGATTAAGAGCCATTCGTGACCTTGAAACGCCATTAGACCCATCACAGCCTAAATTAGGCCCGAAAGCGAACCAATTGCTAGTGACTAACGCAGGGGACGATGGCCGCGACGGCTTTATTCGTCGCTTTGCACAAAACGGCTTTGGTAGCAAAAACTTCGGTGCGCACGGCTCTTACTGTGGCCTCGCTTACCGAGCAGGTTCGGGGGCATTGATGGATGACTTGGACAAAAACGCCCACGTCAAGCCTGATTGGGATAACGTGCGTTTTGCCTTATTCCTCGGGACGTCCCCTGCACAATCGGGGAACCCGTTCAAACGTCAAGGCCGCCAGTTAGCGACAGCACGTTTACGTGATTCTTTTAATTATGTGGTTGTTTCCCCTGCATTGCCACTAACGACAACATTAGCCAATGACCATGGTCATTGGGTGCCTGTACAACCAGGGACGGATGCAGCGTTAGTGATGGGAATGATCCGCTGGATCATCGAAAACGAGCGTTATAATGCAAAATACCTTAGCGTACCAAGCGAAAAATCAATGGAAGGCATGGGGGAAAAAAGTTGGACCAACTCCACCCATTTGGTTATCACTGATGACGCGCATCCATTAGCAGGCAAATTATTAATTTCCTCTTATCTTACTGGGGAAGAGGATGATGAAAAAGCCTATTTGGTTCAGGACGCTTCTGGTGAGTTGAAATTAGCAGATGATGTCCCTGCTGCGGAACTTTTTGTGACCCGCAAAGTGACATTGCATGATGGCAGCGAAGTCACAGTAAAATCAAGCTTCCAATGCCTGAAAGAAGCAGCAAATCGCATGACGCTTGAAGAATATAGCGAACGCTGCCATGTACCAGTGAAAACCATTGCATCACTGGGCAAAGCCTTAACTTCTTATGATAGAAAAGCAGCGGTCATTTCCCATGGCGGTATGATGGGAGGCAACGGCTTCTACACAGCATGGTCAGTCATAATGCTTAACGCCTTGATTGGTAATTTAAACCTGAAAGGCGGTGTGTCTGTTGGTGGCGGTAAATTCAACGGGGAGAACGATGGCCCACGTTACAATATGGCGAGTTACAAAGGCAAAGTGAAGCCAAAAGGTGTTGTGTTATCGCGCAGTAATGAAGTCTATGAAAAATCAGATGAATTTAAAGCAAGATTAGCCGCAGGTGAAAAACCGTATCCTGCAAAAGCCCCTTGGTATCCGTTTGCGAAAGGCCAATTAACGGAGCAACTGGCGTCTGCGTTGATGGGGTATCCGTATGCGCTTAAAGCGTGGATCACCAATATGACTAACCCGGTATATGGCATCGCGGGTATTCGTCAGGTTATGGAAGAAAAACTGAAAGATCCAAAACATCTTCCATTAATTATTGGTATTGATGCCTTTATGAATGAAACCACTGCGCTGGCAGATTACATTGTGCCAGATACCCATAACTTTGAAAGTTGGGGCTTCAGTGCGCCGTGGTCAGGTGTTCAAGTTAAGGCGAGTACCGCGCGTTGGCCAATTGTTGAGTCCCGTACAGCGAAAACCGCGGATGGCCAGCCAATTTCAATGGAAAGCTTCTGCATTGCGGTAGCAAAAGAGCTGAAATTACCTGGCTTTGGGGACAACGTGATTGAGGACATGGATGGCAACATGCATTCACTCAATACCGCAGAGGATTACTACTTGCGCGTGGCTGCTAATATGGCTTGGTTAGGGGAAAAACCCGTACCAGAAGCCGCAACAGAAGACATCCAAATCAGTGGTGTTGAACGTATTTTACCTGCGATCACTCGCACGTTGAAACCAGAAGAAGTGCGCCGTGTGGCTTACATCTTCACACGCGGTGGCCGTTTTGCACCGTATGAAAAAGCGTGGGATGGCGATGCAACAGGGCCACAATGGAAAAAAGGATTGCAGATTTGGAACCCAACTGTTGGGACTAACCGTCATGCAATTACGGGTGAACGTTACAGTGGCTGTCCAACTTACTATCCGCCACGTATGGCGAATGGTGATGACGTTAATAAAGTGTTCCCAGAAAAAGAGTGGCCACTGAAACTGATGTCATTTAAATCTCATGTAATGAGCAGTTCAACAACGGTGATTGAACGCTTACGTCATGTTAAACCGACCAACCTTGTGGCTATTCACCCTGATGATGCTGCGAAAATGGGGGTAAAACATGGTGATTGGATCCGCATCACCACGCCAGGTGGAAATGCAGAAGCTCAAGTCAGCGTGTTGGATGGTGTAATGCCAGGAGTGCTAGCGATTGAGCATGGTTATGGGCACACTGAAATGGGCGCTAAACAGCACTATTTAGATGGTGAACCAATGCCGATGAATGCGGCTAATGGTTCAGGTATTAATTTAAACGACCTCGGGTTTGCTGACCCAACGCGTGAAGTGGCAAATACTTGGCTTGATTGGGTATCGGGTGCTTCTGTTCGCCAAGGTTTACCAGCGAAAATTGAGTTAATCAGCTAGCTAGGTTTTAACGTAGTAGTAAAAGTTGCTAGCTTGCGGGGTTCTGCATAGCGTTGCAGGCCAGCAACTTTGTTTTGAGCAGTTGACATTGCGCATCAACAGTGTGTTTATCGCACTGTGACTTCGGCAAGTGCCAGGGAGGGGGAGCCCTCCCTTTTTTAATGCAATAATGGTGAGGTTGCGTGTTCCATTGCACCGCTTTGATACAATAAAACGCCCATCAAGACAAACAGCACCCCAGCGATGATTTTAAGTGAAATTACCCAATATGGTGAGAGTTGAACGCCTTTTAGACGTGAAACGCGCAATGCATTATCTCTCATAAGATGAACAAACACCGCAATCAAACAGATGGTTAACGCTGTGCCGACAGCCATCATCAGCGCAGCAATCATTCCCCACACATATGCATCAATCACATACGAAAAGAGCAGTACCAAAATTGCGCCTGAGCATGGGCGGATCCCCATCGAAAGAATAATCAGTAGCTTACTTTTGAACCCCGCTTGTAGCTGTTCAGATTGGACAACATGTTGATGCCCACAAGCGCAGCTAGACAGCTCAGTTTGCACTTTGCTATAAATAATTTTGGGTTGGGATTGATTCAGTGGTTGTATGCTTCGTAATGTTAAAGCGGCTGATTTTTTTGGTTTGCTGGTTTGCCAAAGACGGCGAATCGCACTGACACAAAGAAATACGCCTAGCAAGATCACAAAAATGTAGCTGATTTGCTCTGCATAAGCACTGGCTTGGTTCAGGTGTTTAGTGGAGAGCTGGAATAAAATGAGTACAAAAGAAACCAGCAAAATGGCGACTAATCCCTGCAATAAAGACGCGAGTAAGCTAATCATGACACTTTGTTTTAAGTGAGTGGCTTGTGTGGCGATATAGGTGGTGATGATTAATTTACCGTGTCCTGGCCCAAGGGCGTGTAAAAAACCATAAGCAAAGCTTGCAATGACCAATAATCCTCCAGCATAAAATGGCCGAGTCGCCGTTTCTTGGAGAAGGTAAGATAGCCCTTGGTTTAATTGTTTTTGCCAAATAACACTTAGTTGTAACCATGAGTTCCAATGGATGTAAACCTGCAAGGCGCAATACGCTATAAGCACTAATAAGATAACTGCACCGAGCCATTTTTGGTTACGCAACGCAATTAAGGGCATTGGATATCCACCTGTTGTGCAAATTGCTTACCAAGTGCTAAGTCTTCATCTGGTGTATCATTTTTGTCTAATGAAAAGGCATAGGCGCGCATGGAGTCAGTAATATCGGCTTCTTTTAATGCCAACTTGCAGGTCGCGGCAAGCTCTATAGGTAGTGTAATTTGCTGCGGGTTTTGGTAGGTCATACTGACATAAAATGATGGATCGTAGGTTTGGAGAGTCACATGGGAGCTTTTAATTGGTAGAGGTTGCATAAATGACGCAGTGAAGTAAAACACTAGAGAAAAACCGTCTTTTTCAAGATGGTAGTTATCGGGGATGCGCTTAAAACTGACTTTTTTCCCTTGATAATAGAAATCAGTGAAATAATCCTGCATTAATACATTCGCCATCACAATGGCTTCTTGTTGCTTCCAGCGTGGGTCATCCTTTTTTACCCCTTTGAGTTCATACAGAATATCTGCAGAGGTCATTGGATCCATCTTCCAAGCATAATTTATCCCTGAATAGTTATCTTGTTTGGTTTCAAGGGTCATTTTCATTTCAATAAAACTGTGAGGATGAGCCGCTACCTGTGGCACGACAAGAGATAACATAATAAAAAAGAGAGGGAATAATCGCATTATTTCTACTATTTAAAGGTGGTAAATTAATAACGTTATAACATAACGGAATGAAATCGTGAATCATCAAATGTCACTAAAATACCGTTAATTATGTAAGTAAATAATGATTTAAACGTTTTAATCATATTTCAATAACAATCCCACTTAAAATAAAGGGTTTTTTATTAACACAATAACAGCGATAATATGAATAAATAATCTCATGCAGTTGTGTTTAACAGTCATCAGGTTAATTGTTTAAATATTAGTTAGTTACAAAGGAAAAGAGAACACCATGCCAGTGTTACATAACCAAGTTTCAAATAAAATACTCAAAGAACGCATGTTGGCTGAAACTGAGCCACGTACCACTATTTCTTTCTATAAGTATTTTAATATTGAAGACCCAGCTGTCTTTCGTAATGAATGGTACCAACAATTCAAAGCGTTAAACGTATTTGGCCGTGTGTACATTGCCAAAGAGGGCATTAATGCACAGATCAGCGTGCCAGCATCCAATGTTGACGCTTTACGTGAACTAATTTATCGCACAGATCCTGCATTGAATGATTTGCGCTTAAATATTGCTATTGATGATGATGGGAAATCGTTCTGGGTTCTGCGCATGAAAGTGCGTGATCGCGTAGTTGCTGATGGCATTGACGATGAGACATTTAACCCTGCAAATACTGGGCAATATCTCAAAGCGCATGAAGTGAATGCAATGATTGATGATCCGAATACTGTATTTGTTGATATGCGTAATCATTATGAATACGAAGTGGGTCACTTTGAAAATGCGGTAGAAGTTCCATCGGATACTTTTAGAGAACAGCTTCCGATGGCCGTGGAAATGCTGCAAGAGCAAAAAGATAAGAATGTTGTCATGTATTGTACTGGCGGTATTCGTTGTGAAAAAGCGAGTGCATACATGCTACACAACGGCTTTAAAAATGTTTATCACGTGGAAGGCGGTATTATTGAGTATGCACGTAAAGCCAAAGAACAAGGCTTACCTTTGCGTTTTAAAGGGAAAAACTTTGTTTTTGATAACCGTATGGGCGAACGTATTACAGATGACATGTTAGCGCACTGCCACCAGTGTGGGGCACCTTGTGATTCACACACGAACTGCCGCAATGATGGTTGCCATCTACTGTTCATCCAATGCCCAACTTGCGCTGAAAAATACGAAGGTTGCTGTAGTGCTGCATGCAATGAAGAAATGAAACTACCAGAGCAAGAACAGCGTGCTCGCCGTGCAGGCCGTGAAGTGAGCAATAAAATATTTAATAAATCCCGCCACCGTTTATCAGAGGGCTTATTAAATAGCGATAGCTAATTGAGTATAATACTAAAAAAGTAGAAGCCCTTTTTCAGGGCTTTTTACTTAATATAAATATTTAAATACATTATAAATGAAGAAAAGCTCTATTCTGTTTTTAACGAAAACCTTACTTGCTATATGGCGCTTTTGTGAATAAACCGTACTGTTACTTATCCCTAATTTCTTAGAGATAATATGGTTTGGTATTTCATTCATCCAATTGCTAATTATTTTTTGCTCCTTGACAGTAAATATAGAGGTATCTGTATTATTCGCTAATTTTGTTATTTTTTCTATTTGTGCATAATCATTAATTACTCTATCCAATGTTTTAATAATGATATTTTTGGATAAAATAAAAAAATTATCTTTTAATAATAGTGGGTTATCTGTTTGGGGGTAAGGGGCATTGATATAAATATAAAAACGAATATTATTTGATAGGTTTAGTAACCCTTGTAAAGTTGGACAATAATTTGAGTAGTGGCAATAATAGGTTAAATTAACAAGAACAATGTTTGGTGAGTTTTTATTTATGAATTTAATAGCATCACCCAAACAGCCAGTGCTAATAAAGTTTAAGTTCTTATTCTTTGATAAATATTCAGTAATACCAAGTCTCGTGTAATAACACTCATCAATAACTAATATTTTCATTGGGAACGTCCTGGTTCGAAAGAGTATTACAATAAATTGGAATAGCTAGTGATGTCAACTGAGTAATAATAAAAACAAAAAATGTTGTCGTTAATTTAAATTAATCAATTTATAAAAATAAAATGAGGTAAAGTAGTTATATAATATATAACTACTTTATTGAAAGGCTATAGATTTAAAAAATGGATATCTACGGCTCAAATATCCATTTAAGGATTTAGTGTGTTTTAAAATTAAATTCGATGTATTCCCCAGACTCTATCTTATCCACGCCAGCTTGAAGAATACCAATCAATTGTTTTGCGACATCCGTGGTAAGCCACATGGTTTTATCCACGACAGCATCGCCTGAGTTTTTATCTTGTTCGGGGAGGTAGTGCAAACGTAACATCATAGCATCATAGGCATCTACAGTGCTAATGTCCCAGCCAACAACTGGGTGAGTTTGAATAACATCATTTTTTCTATTCATAAAAACCTCCTAATCAAACAGCGTGATAAATAATAAATATCTATAACTGACTAAGAGCAAAGTTCTTGGAATGAATCCACTTTCAGTATAAGGAGATTTCGTTAATAAGGAAGTAAATAAAATATTTTTTTTGCATAAATGACAGTAAATGCACAAATAAAGTGAATATAGCTGGGGCTCGTAGAGGGAAGCGATTGCAACTTCCCCCATGACGATAAACGAGATTTTTAGTGCTTATTTAGCGATAGCGATTGACCAGCGAGAATCTTCACCTGCTAAGAACGGGATCAATTTATCATTACAGCAATCAATAGATTCACAAGTCATGTTTGGTTCTTTAGTCAGGGTTATATGGCCTTCATTTACAGGCAAATTATAGAATTTAGGACCATTCAATGAGCAAAATGCTTCAAAGTGCGCTAAAGCATCTAGTTCTTCAAACACAGTTGCATAAGCGGCCAGTGCGGTTGGTGCATTAAATACGCCAGCACATCCGCAAGCAGCTTCTTTACGTGATTGCACATGTGGAGCGGTATCTGTTCCTAGGAAGAAGCGATCACAACCCGATGCAACAGCAGAACGAAGCGCTTCTTGGTGAATGTTACGTTTTAAAATTGGCAAACAGAACAAGTGCGGTCTTACACCACCGACTAACATATGATTACGGTTAAACATCAGGTGCTGAGGCGTTAGCGTCGCAGCGGTAAATTCGTTGGCATCCAAAACATATTGTGCAGCTTCTTTTGTTGTGATGTGTTCGAAAACTACCTTTAAGTTTGGAAATTGGGCGCGTAATGGCTGCATGACTTGTTCAATAAACAGTGCTTCTCGGTCAAAAATATCAATATGGTTCGCGGTGACTTCACCGTGAATCAATAGCGGCATACCTGCTTTTTCCATTGCTGCCAGAACAGGGTAAATTTTCTTAATATCAGAAACCCCATGGCTTGAGTTGGTTGTTGCATTAGCAGGATATAATTTACATGCGGTAAACACACCTTCTTGAAAGCCACGGATGAGTTCAGTTGAGTCAGTTCCATCAGTAAGATAACAGGTCATCAACGGGGTAAATTGGTGCCCTTGTGGCACAGCCTGAATAATGCGCTCGCGATATGCTTTTGCGGCTGCAACGGTAGTAACGGGAGGAACTAAATTTGGCATCACAATTGCGCGGCCAAAAAACTCACTGGTGTAGGGAACGACCGTTTTTAACATATCATCATCGCGAAAATGAACATGCCAATCATCAGGGCGGCGAATCGTTAGGGTAGTTACAGTAGTCATTAAACCGGCTCCATAAGGGAAGGTGAGTGATGAGCGAACGCTCAGGCCGGGAACGAATGATAAAGCGAAAGGAGAAAAATAGCTATGGGAATTAATGATTAAATATCTTTTGAGAAAAATGATAAACGATAAGAAAGCAAAAAGCCTGCTTAAATTTCTTTAAGCAGGCTTCTCTAAATATTGGCTCCTCCAGCTGGACTTGAACCAGCGACATACGGATTAACAGTCCGCCGTTCTACCGACTGAACTATGGAGGAACTCCTTGGTACGCAGAGGATATTAGCTTCCTCTAAAGGGATTGTCAAAGGAGAATATCGAAAAAAATGTTCGTTTGCCTGTTATCTGTGCGAACTGAGGGAAGTTTGATCGGAAATTATGTAGGAACAATAAACTGAAGGACAAATCAATAGAAAAAACATCAATGCCATGATGGGCTTTGTGTATTAAAAGTATTGATTACAGTGGATAACAACAGGTAACCACTGTAATCATTTTTAATTATATCGGTTAACGCGGGATCACTAAAACGGGTTGAGAAATATCATCTAATAAACTGCGAGTGACCGACGTATTCAGCCAGCGGCTAAATGAAGAAAGGTGACGGTGGGAGATAATCAGTAAATCACAATTGTGTTTTTCCATTTGTTTAGGGATTGTCTCGATAGGTGTTCCTGCGGCAAGCAGCCCCTGTGTTTTAAATCCCATATTTGTTAATGCGCTGGTGACATCTTTTAATTGTTTCTCTGCTAAGGCTTCTTCTCGCTGAGCAGCAGGGTACTCATCGCGTTCATCGCTATTTTGACTTAGTTTAGTGCGGCTTAGCGCAAAGGTGCTATCGACAACGGTTAAGACAATGACATTATGAATACAGCCTGTCATACGTTGCATAAAATTGAGGGCATTACTGCTATTTTCGAAGCTATCGACAGCCAACAATACATTATTAATCATTTTTATCTCCTGATAAGCGATTTACACCGCACCCTTAAAGTTAGATTCCCCTTTTTTCCAATAGCCTTTTGCGAAGAGTGAGGTTTTGGGGATCCCTCTTTCGTTGATAAAATGATTCTTCAAATAAACAGCAATTTGTTGCTCACAGGCTAACCAAACTTGGCCTGGTTCAGCAGGCAGAGCACATTGAGTAATGGCTCGGACTAGAGAACTATTCATCACGCTATCATAATGACGGTCGCGAATTTGCCAGCTATTGACGATTAAGTCAGGGTAATTTAGTGTTTGTATTTCTGCTTCATCACTGACCTCTGCAAACCAGAAAACAGGCATTGGTTCCGTCAATGATTCAAGAATACGACGCATTGCGGGAAGTGCGGTTTCATCACCCAATAAAAGTAACCAACCTGCTTCAGATAGCGGTTTAAACCCGCCAGAACACGGCCCTGCAAAACCAAGTCTATCACCGATTAATGCGTTTTCAGCCCAGCGAGATGCGGGGCCATCACCATGCAAAACCATATCGATATCAATGGTTCTGTTGATTTTATTGATCCCGCTAATGGTGTAAGCGCGACCCGCTAAACTTTCTTTCCAAGGAAAAAATACCTTGACCCAACTTGCGGGTTCGTAAGCTCTTAAATCATCTAAAAACTTATCGACATCATCACCACTCAAGGTAATCCGTCGCATTTTTTTTGTTAATGATTGCACTGCGCTAACGGTAGCTTCTCGTTTGCGCCTTGTATCTTTTTCTAATATGTCGCCCACAATTTTATTCATTGTATTGTGCATGAGGATCCTCCTGCTGCATATTTGACGGATAAGTGTGTTCCCAACCACCGCCTAATGCTCGATATAGATTGACTACAGCAAGGGCGGTTTCTTCTTGAGACGTAATTTGTGCCGATTGCAAATCTAACAAGGCGCGCTGGGTGCTTAATACATGCATGAAGTCACTGGCGCCATTAAGATAGCTATCCCGTGCTAATGAAAAAGCATGTTGATTAGCGGTAACGGCAGAAACTAGGTGTATTTGCCTGAGTTGTTGGGCCTGATAATCTGAAAGTGCATCATCAATTTCATGCCAAGCACGCAAAACAGTTTGTTGGTATGCAATTGCCATTTCTTGTTGACGGTACTCACTTAACGTCACACGTTGTTTGATTTTTCCACCATCGAATATGGGTAAATACAGTGAGGGGCCAATGGCGAACGTATGCGTTGACCAGCTTCCCATATCGGATAATGCAAGGGCTTGGTAGCCTGCATTACCTGTTAACGTGATCCGTGGGTAGTAATCCGCTTTAGCGACGCCAATTTCTGCGGTTGCTTGGTGTAAGCGCTCTGCGGCTTCACGAATATCTGGCCTGCGAAGTGCAAGATCCGACGGAACGCCCATCGGAACTATTTGAGTTAACTGTGGGAGGTTCTTTTTCGTTGATAATTGGGCATTAAACGCCCCAGGTTGCTCGCCCAGCAACAAGGTAATGGCATTTTTTAGGCGATTTTCCCTATCAATTAGCACAGGAAGCAAGGCATTGATTTGGTCGAGTTGTACTTGCGCTTGTTCCACATCAAGTTGGTTTCCTGAGCCATTTTGTAAACGTACCTGAGTGAGTTCCAAGGTTTGTAACGAGGTTGCATGGTTTTCTCTTGCAACTTGAATTTGTTGCTGTATAGCACGCAGGCGTAAATAATCGGTGGCAACTTCTGCGGTGACAGAGGTTAACAAGGCTCGCCGATTTTCTTCTGATGCGGCAAAATTAGCACGAGCACTTTCTGATGCACGGCGTAATTTTCCCCACATATCCAACTCCCAAACCGCACTAAACCCACCGCGCCAGAGGTTAAAGTCAGACTCGCCTTTTTTCCCTGATGGATCCATACTACCGACTGATGTTGCACGTTGGCGCTGGTAAGCACCATCAAAGCTAAAATCAGGGGCTAAGTCAGAATCGGCAATGCCTAATAAAGCGCGACTTTGTTGCATGCGCGCTGTCGCTAATTGCAAATCTAAATTACTTTTTGTTGCGCGTTGTATGAGCTCTGAAAGCTGGGGATCACCAAAAATGCTCCACCACTGGATAGGAAGGGAGGAGGTGCTTTGGTTAGCACCCCAATTTTCTGGCAAAGTCGCTTGCGGTGGCACGTAATCGGGGCCAACTGCTTGGCAACCTGTGAGTGCTACGAGAACCAGTGCAATGGCGGTTTTGTTCATTAGTGGCTCCCATCCAATGTGTTGATGCTCACATCGGCTGACATGCCTACGCGTAGTGCATTCATTGTCGCCGCACTCTCTTTGTTAATATCAAAGGTAATTTTTACAGGGATACGTTGCACAATCTTTGTGAAATTACCTGTTGCATTTTCAGGTGCAACAGGGGAAAAGCTAGCGCCTGAAGCGGGTGCGATACTGTCAACATAGCCTTTTAGGGTTTGGCCAGGGAACGTATCAATGCTGATATCAACGGTTTGCCCCTGAGTAATGTTCTGCAACTGTGTTTCTTGGTAATTAGCAATAATGTACAGTTTGTCTTGGGGCACAATTGCCATTAACGCATCACCAGGCTTAACAAACTCACCCACTCGCAGGCTTTTTTTACCCACTACTCCTGCAATCGGTGCGGTAATACGGGTATAAGATAAATTGAGTTTAGCCATCTCTTTCTTCGCTTGCGCCAATGTCAATTCAGCGTCACTGTCCGATTGCTTAGCTTGTAAAACTTGCAACATATTCTTAGCCGCTTTTAAAGACGCTTCGGCTTGTGCAACACTGGCAGTCATCGTTTGTACGCGGGTAGTTGCTTGTTGTGCCGCTTGTTGTGAACCTGCGCCAGTCGTTGCCATTTTGTGATAGCGCGTTTTCTCTTGGTGAGCAAATTGCAACTCAGCTTGTGCGGATTGTAATTGAGCTTGCGCAGCAGAAATCAGCGCATACTGGCGTACTAGATTCGCTTTTGTATCATCTTGGCGTGCACGTGCTGAGTTTTCTTGTGCTATCGCTTGGGAAAGTGCGACAGTGAATTCCCGTGGGTCAATTTCCGCTAATAATTCGCCTTTTTTCACCCATTGATTGTCTTGAACCAAAACTTGGGTAACAACACCTGAAATTTGGGGTGAAATACGCGAAATATCGGCACGAATATAAGCATCATTGGTATTTTGCATTGTTTTTTTAATGGCGAACTTATTAATTAATAGCCCGCCTACGACAACTAAAATACCCGCGATTGCAAGGGCAACACCTTTATTAATTTTAATTTTACTCATTGTTAATTCCTGATAATCAATAACTAAGCCGCGGCTACAGACCGTGGCGGATAAATTCGAGTTGGCATCACAACGATCAGCCCTGTTAACAACAGCGCTAAGCCTGAAACCAACATATAAAGATCAGCACTAGCCAGCACATATCCCTGACTAGAGGCAAGCTGGGTCAGCTCTCCAATAGACTCTGAGGTTTTGCGATATGCTGTCCCGTAGCCATCGGCAATTACGCCTGAATGAAAATCCCCCCGTTGGCGGCTTAACAGGGCAATAACACCACCTGCTGCTGTTGCTGCGAAGCCTTTGACTGCGTTAAACCACGCAGCAGCAAATGGGCCATCGGTCGGTAAAAGTCCCCCAGTTGCCATCATCAACAACGGAATAACTGCCATGGGTTGAGCAATTGCTTGTAGTAGCGAAATGGTTTTAAAATTATTTCCATGCCAATCAGGGGTCAGTTGTGATGCAAGCACACAAGCCGCTGCCATCAATAACAGGCTGATCGCCAATACCCAGCGACAGTCCACTTTTGGGGTATTACAAATGATAGCAACGATAGGCAGCGTAATTAGTTGGGGGAGTGATACCCACAGCATCATGTCTGAGGTCTGTTCGAGTCGATATCCTTGGATTGCGGATAAATAACCAGAGGTAATATTGACTAGTGAAACCATAATCAATAGAACCCCACCCAACGTAATTAATGAAAATGAAAGATTTCGTTTGCCAAGCAGCTGCAAATTAAAAAATGGCAATGGGTGATACCATTCATTAATGAGAAACAGCGCAAGTAGCCCTAATCCACCAATTAATAAGACATAAATGAGTGAGGAATTAAGCCAATCTAAACGCTCTCCTTGGGATATTCCTACAGTTAGCATGGCTAAAGCGCTTCCCCCAAGGATTAAACCACGCCAATTAAATTGTTTAAGGCGTTCTAAGCGAAGAGGGTCTTGTGGTAAGCCATAGCCAATGCAAATGGTTGCAATGGCCATTAAGGGTAAATTCCAATAAAAATAACCACTCCATCCCCAGTGAAATGCAAATGCGGCGGCGGTTGCACCAAAGGTGGCACTCCACGCGGAAACCCACCCATAAGCACCTAACCCTAACACCTTAATTAGCGGGGGCATAAAGCGCAGTACAACGGTCATTAACATCGGTGGTAAAGCACCACCCGCGAAGCCTTGTAAGCTGCGAATGGTTAACAACCATGTGTAGTGCTCCCCTAACCAAGGTGTAATTAATCCACCCAGTAGATAAATTGAGCACATCACTAAGGCTACACGGCGTAATGAAAAAGTAGGCCAAAAACAGGGTGTAAAACCCGAGCCAATAACAAAACCTGTGACATAGCAGGAGATTAACCAACTTCCTGTATCTATATTTAGAGCCATTGCGCCTTGGATGTCGCCAAGGGCGAATTTACTGGCGTTTTCTCCCACGCCACTCGCCATGACCGCTAAAAAAACACCAAATAGGCCCATCCATGTGCGGCCACTGATCTCGCCTGCACTGGCTATCCATTTGTTTTTTTGAGGTTGCGTAATAGACGCATCAACCATTTCAAACTCCTGCTGTTTCAATAATTGTTCTATCAATTTCAGCAGTAGTATCTAAATTTTACTTGATTGTTTAAAATGAAATGATGTAATTAATTTATTGCAAAAAACGCAATCCGTGGGCGGGGGAAATATGCCACAGAAAATAGATTTTAATTTAATTTATGCGCTGAATTTATTACTGGAGGAAGGCAGTGTGAGCGGTGCTGCTGAAAAAATGAATTTAAGTGCGCCTGCGATGAGCCGCATTTTAGGCCGTATCCGTGAACAATTTAATGATCCTATTCTCGTGCGGGCAGGGCGAAAATTGGTTCCGACACCCAGAGCGTTAGAGTTAAAACAACAATTGGCAGAAATTATAGCTCAAGCTCAAGCACTTATTGAACCTGATGAGTTGTTTCATCCCGAATCCCTTGAAAGAACATTTGTCATACGTGCGAATGATATTTTTATTGGGGCACTAGGTGGGGGGTTATTAGAAACATTACGTAAGTTGGCACCACGAAGTAGTTTAACCTTTATCGCAGAAAGTGATATAGATGATGACTCCTTGCGTAGTGGCAAAGTGGATTTGGTTATTGGCTCATCACGGGATTGGCACCCTGAAATTAAAGCCCAGAGCTTATTTACGAGCACGTTTCAAGCGCTAGTACGTCCTGGGCATCCAATTCTTGACAACGTAACACCTGAAACGTTAACGCATTATCCGCATATTAGTGTTTCACGAAGGGGACGGACTTTAGGGCCAATTGATGATGCATTGCGTGATTTGAAATTGCAACGCAAGGTGGCATTGACGTTACCCAGTTTTCATTCCGCTATGATGCTAACAATGAAGTCTGATTATATCTTGCCGTTACCGCGCCATGTATTACAAGGGGTGAAAAGCATCAATTTGCCACTTGTTGAGATAGAACTCCCTATTGAGCTGGAGTCTATATTTATTGTGCAAGCATGGCACCCTCGTCTGGATAGAGACCCTGCGCACCAATGGCTACGTCAAACGATTAAGCAATTTTTTCTAGAAAAAGAATAATGAGTTAGTCGATGTTAGATAGCAAAAAGCCCGCATTAAGCGGGCTTTTTAAATTTGGCTCCTCCAGCTGGACTTGAACCAGCGACATACGGATTAACAGTCCGCCGTTCTACCGACTGAACTATGGAGGAATTGCTTTGTTCCTGAGAACGAGGCGCATATTACCCATCCTGTTTCCCGTTGTAAAGCATAAAAATTAAAAAAATCGTCAAGTGGGTGTTAAATAGACAAACTGGCGATTATCTGTACCTAAATATCTGATTTTAACTAAATGAGGGGATAGACAGCCACAATGAGAGCGAGGAAAGAAAAAATAGATTTATACGTTAAATAGAGAGGATGCAAGATAGCAAAAAGCCCGCATTAAGCGGGCTTTTTAAATTTGGCTCCTCCAGCTGGACTTGAACCAGCGACATACGGATTAACAGTCCGCCGTTCTACCGACTGAACTATGGAGGAATTGCTTTGTTCCTAAGAACGAGGCGAATATTAACGATATCACCTCGGACTGTCAACGATAAAAATTGAAAAAAAACTCAACTGCTCAATCACTACTCAATATGACTGAATTTCATGCTAGTTAATTGATATTGCATTAATTTTGTGCAGCCAATTTACCTTGTACTGGTGTAGAAACTTCGGGGTAAACCACATGATAAATATCGTAAAACGAGATCATGCCTTTTAATGCAATTAGACGGGTGATTTCTTGTTTAATTGTTTGACTGACTTCATTGGAATCAAGGACTTTACGAATTGCGTTTTCAGAAACAGGTTCAGTCACGAACCATTCACCATTATAACAAACACGTAAATCTAACACGCCGATGTCTTCGAAATGATAGACTGGCTTAATATCAAAAAGTAACACGCTAGCTAAAATAATAAATAACAGAGTAATACCCAACGTCCAGTATGGGCCAAAATACGGCGCATACCAAAGAATAACGGCGAGCGGAATATAAGCTGCAATCATACCTATACATAAGTAAGGGTGGTTTGCGAGGAACTGGCTATTGAAATACGGTTTGCCATCACGATTTTCACGTTTATTGATGGTATCTAAATCTTCGACAAGTATTTGTTTGATAATATCCATGTGATAACTCTCTGTCAGATATTGAATCTATACTCGCAGAGTATCACGAGGGCTCAAGATTGTTATATATCAGTTAAAAAAAATATTAATGCAGATTGTCATGAGATCAGATAATTCTGACTGACAATAAAAGGTTTTTTTGCCCTTGTAATTAAATTTTTCTTTAAGTTATCAACTAAATGCAGTGTTTTTGTTAACGTTATGGCGGATAAAAGTGACATAGTCGAAAAAACTGCATCTTTTTATGGATTGAATGTATAAAATAGTTGCTATTATCTTAAAGTCATGAGTTAATGTGCATCGGCCTGTTTAGCAGTCCTATTTGATGTATGATTACTGAGTTAGTGTGTTCTAAAGAAGAAAGTTATCACAGATAGCCTTTGACCGTGACGCTTCATCTTGGTGTTTCCCTGATTAAATAGTTGACTCTGGCCCGTATATGCCAAAAAGGCAAGTTTTTTTGATGTTATATAGGAAAAGTCAAATGTCCGACAAAATGAAAGGTCAAGTTAAGTGGTTCAACGAGTCTAAAGGCTTCGGTTTCATCACTCCAGCTGATGGTAGCAAAGACGTTTTCGTCCACTTCTCTGCCATTCAGGGCAATGGTTTCAAAACTCTGGCAGAAGGCCAGCAAGTTGAATTCACCATTGAAAACGGTGCAAAAGGCCCAGCAGCTGCTAACGTAACTGCTATCTAAGCTAATTGCTGAACTGATTTTCTAAAGCCCGTCATTTTTAATGACGGGCTTTTTCGTATGCGTTACATTTATGATTAATATTATTTTGTTGGAAAATAGATGTCATGAATATTAATGATCGTGTTTATGTGAAAACAGATGGGCAAGAGCGACGAGAAGGAACAATTTTACTTATCGAACCTTTTAATGAAGGTGTAATGTATTTAATTGCATTACCTGATTACCCAGAAGGTATTTGGTTTTTTAATGAAAAAGAAGGCAACGAAGGCACGTTTGTCACATTAATTGAATAATAGTTTTTTAATTAAATTCAAATTTATTAAAAATTTGTTCTTTACTTCGTAAATTAGCCCACCTATACTCCACCCATCAATTATTTAGGAGATTATTACTTGGACAGTCAGAGTTGGAATAAAAACTTAATTTAACGGCAAGCCAGTAATCGTCTTTTCTTTTCACTGCTTGCCACTAAGGCGGGCGGTGTCTGATGTATCCCATCATACATACACCCTTATATTGTACACAAAGTACTATTCTATATTTAATTAATAGCTTATTACTATTGTATTGAGTGTGTATCATGTTTGTATATTTTTATTCTCTATTTCCTCCAGGCAATAGCTAATTATTCTTGAATCTTTATTGATTCAAATTATGGCTATGTGCTTTTTATTAAGCATATAAAAGATTATCCAAATTATTTTTTGGAGGAATTATTATGCTTTTTACTCCTGATATTTTAAATCTTGTCTCGGCAATGTGCCTCGGTGCCTTAATTGGTGCTGAGCGCCAATGGCGTCAACGTATGGCGGGACTGAGAACCAACGCATTAGTTGCAACGGGTGCTGCTGTTTTTATTTTAAGTTCTGTCACGACATCACCTGATAGCCCTGGCCGTATTGCTGCACAAGTGGTTTCAGGGATCGGTTTTCTGGGCGCGGGTGTCATCATGCGTGAAGGCATGAATATTCGAGGCTTGAATACAGCTGCAACGTTATGGTGTTCTGCTGGGATTGGCGTGTTATGCGGGTTGGGGCAATATTCACTCGCATTGATGGCTACCTTATTGATTTTATGTGCAAATATTTTATTGCGAGAAGCGGCTTCTCGCATCAATAAGCAGCCTCAAGTTCAAGCCTTAGATGTTGAACAACGTTATAAAATCCGCGTTATGTGCCATCAAGAAGACGAGATTTTAGTTAGAACCCTTATTTTACAAGCTATTAATGGGTTACACATTCGACTGCAATCGTTAAGTAGTGCTGACACATTAAAAACAGAACAACTTGAGGTTTGTGCTGAATTTTTGGCAACACCCGCTGAGCAAAAAGAGATTGAAGCATTAGTTTGTAGAATCAGTCTTGAGCAAAGCGTAAGTGCTATCAATTGGAAAGTGGCATCAGAGCTTCCGGTTTGAATGCAAACAATTAACTCACTATAGGAGCCGAAATGGACGATCACCCTCCGTCATGGAGACGAACCTTGGAGCTATCCAACTGATATAATAGCCTTATTTTCAGTTGGATAGCGTAAAAATACACAAGTGTTGTATTAGAGACAACGTTATGACTGAAATAAGACACCAACGCAAAAGCGTTAAAGCGCCTGCACGGCAAAAATTTATTGTTGGCGAGCAAGCGAGTAAAAATATTGAGCAAGTGCTAAATGAGTATCAAACCAATTTATTAGGCCTAGCAGACAATGAAGCGATGGATCGCTTAGTGACTGAGGGTGAAAATGAGGTTGCTCATGAAAAAGCCCCTCCTGCTTGGAAGCAGCTGCTTTCATCATTTAAAAACCCATTTATTTTTGTTCTGATTGTGTTGGCGTTAGTCAGCTTTTTCACGGACTATCTGATCCCTGAGCGTCAAGGAGAAGAGACAGATTTAACGGGTGTTATCATTATTGTTACGATGGTTCTGCTAAGTGGTTTATTGCGTTTTTGGCAGGAATATCGGACGAATAAAGCCGCTGAAGCGCTCAAATCTTTGGTTAGAACGACCGCAACGGTGTTTCGTCGGGACAATAAAACAGGGCGTTCAATTCGTAAAGAAGTTCCAATTAAATGCCTAGTCCCTGGGGATATTGTTCTTTTATCCGCTGGAGATATGGTTCCCGCCGATTTAAAACTCGTTGAATCGAGAGACTTATTTATTAGCCAAGCGATTTTAACTGGTGAATCTATCCCTGTAGAGAAATATGACACATTAGGGGATGTTTCCGCCAAAAACCTTGATCCTGTATCGCCCACTGAAAATGAATTACTTGAAATATCAAATATTTGCTTAATGGGTACTAACGTCACCAGCGGAACGGCTCGCGGTATTGTGGTGGCAACGGGTGGGAAAACCTATTTAGGCTCGCTAGCAAAATCAATCGTTGGTAGTCGAGCACAAACCTCTTTTGACAAGGGGGTAAATAGTGTCAGCTGGCTATTGATCCGTTTTATGTTAGTTATGGTTCCAATTGTCTTATTGATTAATGGATTTACAAAAGGTGATTGGTTCGAAGCAACGCTGTTTTCTTTAGCTGTTGCTGTAGGGTTAACCCCTGAAATGCTTCCAATGATCGTCAGTTCAAACTTGGCGAAAGGGGCAATTGCAATGTCTAAGCACAAAGTGATTGTCAAAAGGTTGAATGCTATCCAAAACTTTGGCGCAATGGATGTTCTTTGCACAGATAAAACGGGAACGTTAACGCAAGATAGGATCATTTTAGAACATTACCTTGATAGTCATGGTGAGAAAAATAGTAAAATTCTGCAACTCGCGTGGCTGAATAGTTTTCATCAAAGTGGTGCTAAAAATATGATGGATCAGGCCATTATTCGCCGTGGAAGAGGGAATAGTGAGGTTGAACAATTAAAAGCATTCCAGAAAATTGATGAGTTGCCATTCGATTTTATCCGACGAAAATTATCGGTAACGGTAAGGACGCCAGAGGGAAATGCGTTACTTATCTGTAAAGGTGCTGCTGAAGAAATGCTCGCTGTTTGTCAAAGTTATCAACAAAATGGTGAATCTCAGGTTTTAGATGAGCAAGCGAGAGCAAGAGTCACAGAGTTAGTGAGTGATTACAACCGACAAGGATTTCGGGTACTGTTGCTAGCGACGCGAGCATTAAATGAACATGAAGCTAGCCTGCCATTATCTGCTCAAGCGGAGCAACAACTTGAGCTCCAAGGTATTTTAACTTTCTTGGATCCTGCTAAAGAAAGTGCGATTTCTGCAATCGCGGCGTTGCGTGAAAATGGTGTCACCGTCAAAGTATTGACTGGCGATAATGCCATCATTACGGAAAAAATCTGCCATGATGTTGGGCTAAATATCAGTGAAATCATGACGGGTTTGGAAGTTGAAGCGTTGTCTGATGAAGAGTTGAGCCAAAAAGTTGAGCAGGTTTCTGTTTTTTGTAAGCTGACGCCATTGCAAAAATCCCGAATTTTAAAAAGATTACAGGCAAATGGACATACTGTCGGCTTTTTAGGGGACGGAATTAATGATGCGCCAGCGCTTCGTGATGCTGATGTGGGAATTTCCGTTGATACGGGTACTGATATCGCAAAAGAATCAGCGGATATCATCTTACTGGAAAAAGATTTGATGGTATTAGAGCAGGGAGTGATTAAAGGACGGGAAACTTTTGGTAATATTATCAAATACCTGAATATGACAGCGAGCTCTAACTTCGGGAATGTGTTCTCTGTATTAATTGCTAGTGCATTTATTCCGTTCTTACCCATGTTAGCAATTCATTTGCTCGTACAAAATTTGCTGTACGATATTTCCCAACTGGCATTACCTTGGGACAAAATGGATAAAGAGTTCTTAAAACGCCCTCGTAAATGGGATGCGAAAAACATTGGTCGCTTTATGATTTGGATCGGGCCAACCTCTTCTATCTTCGATATCACCACATTTGCTTTGATGTGGTATGTATTCCAAGCAAATAGTGTGGCTCATGAAGCATTGTTCCAATCAGGTTGGTTTGTTGAAGGGTTATTATCACAAACCTTGGTTGTTCATATGTTAAGAACACAAAAAATACCCTTTATTCAAAGCACGGCGGCACTACCTGTGATGTTAACAACGGGGTTAATTATGGCATTAGGCTTATATATCCCGTTTTCATCATTTGGAACCATGATTGGGTTACAACCATTACCAATTGAGTATTTCCCTTGGTTAGCGTTAACATTAGTAAGTTACTGTATTGTCGCACAATTGATGAAACAATTTTATATCAAGCGCTTTGGTACATGGCTATAACATATTGATAAATTAATAAAAAGAAGAACCAAGGAAGGTTCTCCTTTTTGCATAAAAAAGAGCCACAAATGGGCCCTTTCTTGGAAAATTGCAGTACTCTGAAATAATCTAAGCGATTACAGACCTAAAGCCGTTTTCATTTGTTTCATTGCATCAATACCTTGTTGGCAAGCTTTATCTTGCTGATCTTTAGGTAATGCGGCAACTTGTTTTTTACCTTCTTCCAGTTGACCTTTCATCGCATCTAACTGAGCTTTTGCTTGTGGGTTTTCTGAAGCTTTAGCAATTAAGCTATCAACTTCAGCGAAGTAAGCATTACAAGTTTCAGTTGCACCAGCAACTTCACCTTTTTTCTCTTCTTCTGAACAAGCAGTGATTGTCAGTGCCAATAAACCCATACCACAAGCTAAAATTAACTTTTTCATAATCAACCTTATTAAAATTATTTATTTATATAGCAAATGAAGTATATAAGAGAAGTTTTTAATATCAAATGTAACTAATCCTAAAATAATATCTTAATTAGTAATTATAAAAATAACTATGTTAGTGAATAATATTGCAATATGAAGCATGGGTAGTTGGATTATATATTATTTATGGGGAACTCATTAAAAATCACAGTATTAACCGCTGTTTAAAAGGGTACATTCATTATTAGTGTAATACTCCCTCGATTAAGATAAAACTAAAAGGGTAAAGATTGGCATTAAGTTGAAATGGGTAATTTCTGTAAAGTTATTTCTCATTAGAAAATAAGCCCCTGAAAGTGTGATATAGAACGAAATAAAGTCAATTAAAACCCATATAACACTTTTAATGCTATTTATAACATTTTTGTATATAGGGTTGAGTGTTTAAAAATAGTTATAAAATGTAATGAAAAGTTTACGTAAATTGAATAACGCTAAACTATGAGATATTTTAAGCATTAATATCTGTACATTTAAGATGCAATAATAGATGAAAAAGGTGAGCAGCTTCACATATTTATCAATTAAATCTTTGAATAGCTATAATATTGATTTTTAAATCAAATTTTCTTTGTACGAAGATAGGATAATCAGGTAAAGTCTGAGCCTTTGGTCTGTCTAATGAATAATTGCCTTTATAAGGTTCGTTAACGCTATGTGTATAGAGTTAACAAAATTTAAGTTAATTAGGTTGACGCTAAATCAAATTCGTACCAAAATTGACTCACCTTGGAAATTCGCCAAAGAGCGATAGACGGGGTAAAATATTTTTCATAAAGGGCAATAATTTTTCTTACATTACATTCTTAGGAGGATCATTCTCCTAAAGAAAAAGTGAGAAAATAATATACGGGTTTACCCGTATTTAAATGCAACATAGCAGACATTCTATTAATGCTATGGGCATAACAAGTATGTAACTCGGTTTATCTTGTTACAATTTTATTTTTAGACTTACACACAGGGCTTTACCATTATGTCTGCTTCTATTGTAAAGAAACGGCCTCTGAGTCGTTACATCAAAGATTTTAAACACAGCCAAACTCATTGTGCACATTGCCACAAAACTCTTGATCGTATCTCTTTGGTTTTCAACGATGACATCTTAAATAAAGAAGCTATCGCTGATATGACCGAATTGGTTGATGAAGGAACTTGGGGAGAGCTGCAAGGTAAATTTACTGCACTTTGTCGTTTTTGTAGTGAGATTTACTGCAATAGCAATACTGATTATTTTGATATTATGTCATTTAAACAGTATTTATTCTTACAGACTGAGATGAGCCACAGTACCGTTCGTGAGTATGTTGTTCGCTTACGCCGCTTAGATGAGTTGTTATCTTCTTCTAATTTTTCAATGAAAGAATTTACTGCAAGTAAAGTTCAAGAACAATTAAGCGAAAAAATGACAGACTCAGCATTTAGTAATTACAATATTGCATTACGTAAATATGAACAATATTTATTCTGGGAATCAGAAAAAGTGCAGTAATAAGAATAGAGTAGATAACCTACTTTGTGGTTAATCAATATCTATTCATTAATGAATTGGTGTCCTATGGGCACCTTTTGCGTTTTTAGCGGTTCAAAATAAATATCAAATCTGAATAGAATACGAAGATTAATTATATGAAAATCATTGAAAAGAAAAATGAAGAGGCCTGACTTCAATTATTCATGAAATCAGGCCTTATTGTATTTAACCGATGGTCATCAAGCTTGCATTCCCTCCCGCTGCAGCGGTATTGACACTCAATGAACGTTCGTGAACAAGTCGTTCTATTAATAAGTTCGTATCGCCACGCTCAAAACCTTGAACAGAGATAATTGGCCCTTTACGTTCAGCGATAACTGCACAAACTTCTTTTAACTGATCGCTATCCCCATGGTAAATAACACCTTCAATTGTCTCTTTAGAACCCTGCCATTGCTTGGTGATTGAGATGGTTTTTCGGACTTTCTCAGGAAGCAGTTTAAATAGTTTTTGGTGAGTTTCGCTATCAGGCCAAAGGGATTGGCAACCTGCCGCTAGAACCGCTGCAAGTTGAATTAAGCAGTCATTTTCATTGTCACTAATACATAAAACCAGGCCACGAGGACGTAATGTATAAGTATTTTTTTCACCCGTAGGGCCAGGTAAAAGTCGAGTAGTCCCTGCTTGAGTATAACGCGTAAATTGTTCGAGAACGGATTGATCAACAGGTGCCTGCTGTTTTTCTACCCATGCAGTAAAGGCATCGAAAGGTGCAAGTAATTCGGCCCGTGCACTAGCATCCATTGGTAAGTGTTCATCTTGACGTGCAAGCGTATTCGTCACCGCACTCTCTGGACGTTCACTTAATAAACGGTAGAGATATAACGGCCCGCCCGCTTTTGGTCCAGTACCTGATAACCCTTCGCCACCAAATGGTTGCACGCCGACCACTGCGCCAACCATATTTCGGTTGACATATAAGTTGCCAACTTTAGCTTTGCTGACGACTTGGTTGATGGTTTCATCAATACGGGTATGAACACCTAAAGTTAAGCCGTAACCCGCTGCATTGATTTGATCAACGAGCATATCAAGTTCATCACGTTTGAAACGAACCACATGAAGAACAGGGCCAAAAATTTCTCTTTTCAGCTCGCTAATGTTTTCCAACTCAATTAATGTTGGCTTAACATAAGTGCCTTCGTGTTGTTCTTTTGTATCATCGGAATGATCAAATGCCGCTTGGAAAATAGGTTTTCCTTTGCTACGCATTTGTTGAATATGTTGATCAATATTATCTTTCGCCTCACGGTCAATCACTGGGCCGATATCGGTGGAAAGGTGTTCTGGGTTCCCCATGCGACATTCTTCCATAGCGCCTTTCAACATACGTATGGTTCTATCGGCAACATCTTCTTGAACACAAAGTATACGTAATGCGGAGCAGCGTTGGCCTGCACTATCAAATGCAGAAGCAACCACATCTGTGACGACTTGCTCTGTTAATGCGGAGGAGTCGACAATCATGGCGTTTAATCCGCCAGTTTCTGCGATTAACGGGGTAGGGCGGCCTTGGGCATCTAAGCGACCAGCAATATTACGCTGTAATAACCCCGCGACTTCCGTTGAACCCGTAAACATGACGCCACGAACGCGTTTATCACCGACTAACTGGGCTCCGATAGTTTCTCCTTTACCAGGTAAAAATTGCAATACATCACGAGGAATACCCGCTTGGTGAAGAATTGAAACGGCGATGGCACCGACAAGTGGTGTTTGCTCTGCTGGCTTGGCTAGTACAGTATTGCCCGCAGCGAGTGCAGCAGCAATTTGCCCAGAGAAAATAGCAAGCGGGAAGTTCCAAGGGCTGATACATACCACAGGTCCTAATGGACGATGGGTATTATTATCAAAGTCATTTTTGACTTGTGTCGCATAATAATTCAAGAAATCTACCGCTTCACGGACTTCTGCGATGGCATTCGAATAGGTTTTGCCAGCTTCACGAACTAAGACATCGAGTAGCGGTTGCAACTGCTGTTCCATGAGATCGGCTGCGCGTAATAAAATAGCGGCACGTTCTGATGGTGGGGTTGCAAACCAAATTGTGCCTGCGTCATTGGCGATATTTAACGCATGATCGGCTTCTTGTTCTGTCGTTTCACGAACATGACCGACAATATCTTTATGGCACGCAGGGTTGAGGATTGCTTGAGCTTCTGGAAGCGTATCTTTTGTGGAGAACTCGCCACCCAATAAAGGCTCTGCTAGTTTAGGCTGGATAGCAGCGCTGAGTAGTGCGCTTGATAAAGAAGCTAAACGGTGCTCATTCGACAGGTCGAGGCCCATAGAGTTAACACGTTCATTCCCGTATAAATCACGTGGGAGAGCGATTTTAGGGTGGGGTAAACCGATTTGGCCTTCTGTTTTAGATAGCTCAAGTACATCTTTCACAGGATCTGCGACTAATTCATCTAACGGAATAGTTGCATCAGCAATGCGGTTAACAAATGAAGTATTTGCGCCATTTTCTAATAAGCGGCGAACTAAATAAGCTAATAACGTTTCATGGGTACCAACAGGGGCATAGATACGGCATGGGCGATTAAGTTTGCCATCTGCCACTTTCCCGACTACTTGCTCATACAGTGGTTCACCCATCCCATGCAAACATTGAAACTCATACTGGCCAGGGTAGTAATTTTTACCTGCAATTTGGTAGATAGCGGAGAGGGTATGTGCGTTATGCGTTGCGAATTGTGGGTAAATTAAATTTGGTACAGATAATAATTTGCGAGCACAAGCAATGTATGAAACATCGGTGTAAACCTTACGGGTATAGACTGGATAACCCTCTAAACCATCAATTTGTGCGCGTTTAATTTCGCTATCCCAATAAGCACCTTTAACTAGACGGATCATCAAACGACGTTGGCTGCGTTCTGCTAAATTGATAATGTAATCAATCACAAATGGACAGCGTTTTTGATAAGCTTGAATAACAAAGCCAATTCCATTCCAGCCTGCAAGTTGCGGCTCGAAACACAGTTTTTCGAGTAAATCTAATGAGATTTCTAAGCGATCAGCCTCTTCTGCATCAATATTAATCCCTACGTCATATTGATGTGCTTGTAATACAAGAGAAAGTAGGCGTGGGTATAGCTCATCCATAACGCGTGAATATTGTGCACGGCTATAGCGAGGGTGCAGGGCTGATAGTTTTATTGAAATACCTGGGCCTTCATAAATACCACGTCCATTTGACGCTTTACCGATAGCGTGGATCGCTTGTTGGTATGACACCATGTAATCTTGGGCGTCTTTTTCTGTTAACGCAGCTTCTCCTAACATATCATAGGAATAGCGAAAGCCCTTGTCTTCTAACTTACGTGCGTTCGCTAAGGCTTGGGAAATGGTTTCGCCTGTAACAAATTGCTCGCCCATCAAACGCATCGCCATGTCTACGCCTTTACGTACTAGTGGCTCGCCACTTTTACTGATAATGCGGTTTAATGAGGTCGACAGTTTAGCTTCGTTGTGAGTAGAAACTAGCTTACCTGTAAATAATAAGCCCCACGTTGCAGCATTCACAAACATTGAGCTGCTTTGCCCTAGGTGAGATTGCCAATTTCCGTTACTGATTTTGTCACGAATTAATGCATCGCGAGTGGCTTTATCAGGGATGCGCAATAAGGCTTCGGCTAAACACATTAATGCTACACCTTCTTGGGACGAAAGTGAAAACTCTTGCAACAACCCTTGTACTAACCCGGAACGACCTACACCATTTTTTTGATTGCGTAATTTTTCTGCAATGGAGTAAGCCAGTTTATGCGCTGCCTCTGCCTGCTCAGTTGGCAGTTGTGCTTGTTGCAATAACATTGGTACAGCTTGCGTTTCTGGGATGCGATATGCGGAAGTAATTGAAGAGCGTTTTACTGATTGTGGTAAAATATGCTCTGCAAAATCTAAAAATGGCTGATAATTAGATTCTACTGTGGTGTCTTCTTCTCCTGTCTGATTTTCTTTTGCATCGATACCGGCGGATAACTCAGGAATGATTTGGTTATTGTCGAGTTGTTCTAGGTAATTATAAATAGCTTGCTTGATAAGCCAGTGTGATGTGCGATCCAGTCGTTGAGCGGCATTTTTAATGCGTTCACGAGTTGCTTCATCAAGTCTCACACCCATAGTTGTCGTGCTACTCATCTTAATTCCTCTAGTTGACAGGTCGTCATAATCGAAAAGTTACACAACATTATCTTAATGTTGCAACTTTGTGCAACATTGTTAAGTGAAATTTCTGAGGGAAATGTGAAACATGTCGGGTTTTTTGGTGATTAATCATATTAATGAAAGTTATGGTTATTTATTCTATATATTTTTCATATGGTTATAGCCATGCCGTTATTAAGGGAATAATTAATCAATTATTTTGAAATTTGGCTTAAAATTTTAACATTTGTGATATGGATTCTATTTATGGAATAAAAAATAGTTAATTTCTTGTTAATTTAATATGAGTCTGACTAGGATGGAGTCACTAAGATATTAAGTTAGTGCAACACAAACAATCACAACCTATTTGGTGTTCACGAAGATAAATTAAAGATGTGCAATAAAGTGCAACACCATGAAGTTACAAGTTATCAACGGCAATTCATATAAAGATAACTACACTACTAAGCTACTCAATGGAGAATATAGATGACTGTAAGCACTCCGATGATTGTCACGTTCATCGTATATATTACTGGCATGTTATTAATTGGCTATTTAGCCTATCGCTCAACAAAAAACTTTGATGATTATATTCTCGGAGGACGAAGTTTAGGCAGTGTGGTGACCGCATTATCAGCGGGTGCATCAGACATGAGCGGTTGGTTATTGATGGGGTTACCTGGCGCGATTTTTATCGCAGGTATTTCTGAAAGTTGGATTGCAATCGGGTTAACACTAGGGGCTTATTTTAACTGGTTATTCGTAGCAGGCCGCCTACGTTTGCAAACAGAAAAAAATAATAATGCCTTGACACTACCTGATTATTTTACCAGCCGTTTTGAGGACAATAGTAAAATCTTACGGATTATTTCTGCCATTGTTATCTTAGTTTTCTTCACCATTTATTGTGCATCAGGTGTTGTTGCAGGTGGATTATTGTTCGAAAGTACATTCCATATTAGCTACGAAAAAGCGATGTGGTTAGGGGCATTAGCCACTATTGCTTATACATTCTTAGGCGGCTTTTTAGCTGTGAGCTGGACAGATACAGTCCAAGCTTCGTTAATGATTTTTGCCCTGATCCTTACACCAGTTGTCGTTATTTTATCTATGGGTGGCATAGATACCTCTATCGAAGTGATAAAAGCGAAAAATCCTGAATACCTTGATATGTTCAAGGGAATGAATTTTATTGCAATTCTGTCTTTACTTGGCTGGGGTTTAGGCTATTTTGGGCAGCCTCATATTTTAGCACGCTTTATGGCGGCAGATTCACACCAAACAATCCACTCCGCAAGGCGTATTAGCATGACGTGGATGGTGTTATGTTTAGGCGGTACTATTGCCGTTGGCTTCTTTGGTATCGGTTATTTCGAAATGAACCCGAGTGTTGCAGGGGCTGTAACGCAGAATAATGAACGTATTTTCATGGAATTAGCAGCAATATTATTTAATCCATGGGTAGCGGGAGTGTTACTTTCTGCAATTTTAGCCGCGGTAATGAGTACCCTAAGTTGCCAATTATTAGTGTGCGCAAGTGCATTGACCGAAGATCTCTACAAGCCATTTATTCGTAAAACAGCGAGCCAAAAAGAGTTAGTGTGGGTCGGGCGTTTTATGGTGCTGCTAGTTGCGGCTATTGCTATCTATATTGCCCGTGATCCAAATAACAAAGTATTAGGGTTAGTGAGCAATGCATGGGCGGGGTTTGGCGCTGCGTTTGGTCCCGTTGTTTTGATGTCTGTGCTTTGGAAGCGTATGACACGCACAGGTGCTCTGGCGGGTATGTTGGTGGGCGCTATAACTGTATTAGTTTGGATGCAATACAAATGGTTTGCATTGTATGAAATTATTCCTGGTTTTATCTTTGCTACCATCGCGATTGTAGTAGTGAGTTTAATCACCAAAGCGCCAAGTGCAGAAGCACAAGAACGCTTCGAACAAGCGGAAGCGGAATATAAAGCAAAGTAATAGTTGTTATCTTGTGATTAGATGAACGATTAAGAAGGCCGAACTGTTAAATATGTTCGGCCTTTTTTATTGGTGGATAGCGAAATGGTGTTTAATGTGTTTTGCGACGTTTCACAATTTGATAGCCAATAAGCAGCACAATAAACCAGATAGGTGTCGCGATTAAGGCTTGCCTTGTATCGTGTTGGAATGCGAGTAAGACAATCATAAAAGCAAAAAATGCTAAGCTAACCCAAGACATAATAATCCCCGCAGGCATTTTATAATGGGAGGCTTTATGCATTTCTGGCCGCTTACGACGAAAGTTGAGGTAACTATATAAAATCATGCTCCAAATAAACATGAATAAGATAGCGGATACTGTAGTCACTAAGGTGAACGCATGCATGATATCAGGAATAAAATAGATAAGCACAATACCAAAACTGAGGCATATACAGGTGAAAATTAACCCTGTTGCAGGCACGGCTTTTTTCGATAACTGGCTAAATTTCTTCGGTGCATCACCTTCTTTAGACAAACCAAATAACATACGGCTGGTGGAAAATACTCCACTGTTTGCGGATGAAGCGGCTGACGTTAGCACCACAAAGTTAACGATGCTGGCCGCCGCAGGAAGACTGATTAACACAAACATTTCAACAAATGGGCTTTTATCCGCCAAAATTGTCCGCCAAGGTGTTACGGCCATAATCACAATAAGTGATAAAACATAGAAGGCAATGATACGAATTGGGATTGCATTGATGGCTTTTGGTAACGATTTTTCAGGATCGCGCGTTTCAGCGGCTGCGGTACCGACTAATTCAATCCCAACAAATGCAAATATCGCAATTTGGAAGCCTGCAAAGAAACCACTTATTCCCATAGGGAACATTCCACCATCATTCCAAATGTTACTCAATGATGCAGTATGGCCTGTAGGCGATTGGAAATTCATCGCGATAAGCGTTCCGCCTACTGCAATTAAGGCAATAATGGCGACAATTTTTATCATCGCAAACCAAAACTCAAGCTCACCAAAAAGCTTAACGGACACTAAATTTAGTGTGAGTAAGGTGATGACACAAATAAATGAAGTCACCCATTCAGGAAAATCGGGTACCCAGAAACTGACATAGGAGGTAATGGCAATAATATCTGCGATGCCAGTGATCACCCAACAAAACCAATATGTCCAGCCGACGAAAAAACCTGCCCATGGCCCGATTAGGTCAGCAGAAAAGTCGCTGAAGGATTTATAGTTAAGGTTAGAGAGTAGAAGTTCACCCATTGCTCGCATAACAAAAAATAACACGAAGCCAATTATCATGTATACGAATATAATGGATGGCCCTGCAAGAGAGATGGTTTTCCCTGACCCCATGAATAGACCCGTTCCAATTGCGCCGCCAATTGCAATAAGTTGAATATGGCGGTTACTAAGGCTTCGTTTTAACTGATTACGATCAGCGGAGTGCTGAGCTGGGTTTGAAGTTGTATTTTCTTCCATACTGTAAAGTGTCCGTAGTAGTTTGTTATAATTGACCACAGTATTTTTTTATTTGTGTGGTTATGTTTGCGTGAAATATTGTGACATAAATCTCAATTAGAGTAAGGAAAACTTACTTTGTTGAAATCGAAGTGCTGCTTATTCAATCTATCATTATCGTTAATTTAACATTCAATACTAAAAATTAACTTACACAATAAAAATAGCAGAATAATATTGACTGTAGCAATTGATAGGCGTTAAATATTTTGCACTGGGTTGTTAGCTCAGTTGGCAGAGTAGGCGACTCTTAATCGCTCGGTCTGGGGTTCGAACCCCCAACAACCCACCAGAATTAAGCTGTGTTATCAGTATAATAAGCCACTTTTAAACAGTGGCTTATTGCTTTTTATGGTGCAAAAAAGCCTATTTATTATTCCCTTCGAAACAATTTCCATTTTTTACTCAAATTCATCTTGGATAAGCTTTGAGCCAGTCTGATTTACCTGACTCTAAGTTGAATAATCAAAACACAAAGAGAGCCTTGATTATATGCAATGTATATCAAAGTGCTATTTGTTAAATAAATGTGTAACTAACAAATTAAAAAAAAATTGATTGAACAGTATTTTTCTGAAATGAATAAATATCGATAAAATGCAATGATCAAAAAAAATAAATAGGCTGTTAAAACAGCCAATAAGGTAATAAAAAAGATAAGCTAGTAAAATAACCCGCCTAATCAAAAATAACTAGATTAATAATCTGTTTCAATACAGGAAAGTAATGCTATTCCTGTTGCGACCTTTTTTTCACGGTTACTTTAGCTTCGTAACCTAATAGGTATAAAGCCTGTTCTAGCATCTCAATTTTTGACGCGTAGTGAACATCGAGTAAGCGTTCTATTTGTTGCGCATTAATATTCATTTTTCTAGCTAAATCAACACGTAAAGTTTTAGTGTCTAACATTGCATTATGTAGCGCGACTTTGAGGCAGACTAAAATAGGCAAATACACTGGGAATGCATTTTCTGTATGTCCTTGTGGTAGTGGAATTGCTTTTCTTGACGTTATTAATTCAGATAATGTTGCCAGTAAAACCTCTTCGGCTTCCAATTCAACATCATCTTTGCAAAAAGTGACACCTTGAATACCTGGAAAATCATAAAAATTGATTTCAAATGCACCTTCTTCTTCAACAAATTCAACATTGGCAAAATAAGTAAACATACCTTTCCTTTTATAGTTGGTATTAAAAGCCGTTAGTATAAAGTAAATCTAAGAGAGCTTCAGTCAAACCTGTATGCAGAATAAGCGAGATTATAGGTGAGTAAGATGGCTTATTGAGCTCGATGATATCAAGATGTTCATTTTGTGATCTTGTAGGCGCAAATGTACCTATAACAACATAGTTTTATTTAGAAACTATTTGGAAATAAAGAAACTAAATGTGAACAAAGTCGCAATTCTTATAATCTTTTTACTCCAGTAGACATACTTCATTTTGTTGAATTTGTACTCGAAAAGCTAACTGAATTATTTTAACTAAAATCAACTCATTTCAGTTAGATGTGTTCATCGACTAAGCAAATTTACTTAAGTTAAATTAGCGTTAAGCTGGATTTGTTAAAATAAAAGTATATAGTAATTAATGGTTATAATAACATTATGTTATTATGTTATTAACGTGCCAATGTAAAACCCTAAACAAATTAAGTAAAAATACAAATTAAAATACAAGATGTCAGCACTGTTTTATTCTTATTTTGAATGAGATAAAGCGAATAGGAAAATTGATAAGAAACAGAATGTTCTCAATTGAAACTTTGATTTTTCGTGATGCGTTCTTGGGTTTGGTTACCTGTAGGTTGATCATTTTATTAAAAAAATTAATTTTTTAGTTATTTTAATAAAAAAAACAAAAATAAATTAATTGAAAGTGTTTAGTTAAAAAAATAATAACAAGAAAATTACTAAAAATATAAATCGGCCAATAATACATAACACATATATTTAAGCTAAATATTTGTTTCATTACTGACAGACTTTATAAAGTTTATTAATTTTATTAATATTATCATCTGGGCATATTATAACCATAGTTTAATGATTCTAATGGAACATATATATATGGAGATAATATGTATGACAAAATAATATCTTTTTTCTCTTTGAACTGGATTGAATAATTTTGAATAATGCCTATTGCTTTCATTAAACTTATTGAAAATTAATGATTAAGTTTTATTCCCAAATAGCCGATAATGAGAAATATCCATATTAGATTTTTGAGTTTCTCAATACCAAAGATTGATTTGGATCAATATTTTGATTTTGATGTTGTGATTGGTTTTTTTTGCTTTCAAATCACATGTAGAGAGTGAAGCTATTGATTAAAATCCTGTCATTTGGCTTAGGGTGATCTAAAATGTTGCGGATATTTTAGATAGGGAAAGACAAGATAAAGAAATAATAAAGATTATTTAATGAATCAATGGATAATTATCCCAATGAGATAAAAAGAAACATAAGTACCTTGAATAGTTAATTTAGTGGTGCATAATAATTGACGACTAATAATGACATCGGCAAATTCTGACTTTTACTGAAAGTGCTAAATTTTTAGTCACTCTTTATTGTTTGTAGGTATTCAGGAAATGTATTTAATTTAAGTTTGAAGATTTGTGTTTTTATACTCCAAACTGGGTATTGATTAACGGAAAACATGGGAAGTAATGGAATACATTTATCCAGTTTAATTAATTTTACTAATAACCAATTTTAGGCACACAAAACTTTCAAATTCATATTTGTTCTTTTTGCACACAGATGTTGATAAATATTCGGAAAGGAAAAAAAATGAGCTCGACGACAGATTTTCTGAAGCATATATACGATATTAACCTCTCATATTTGCTATTAGCCCAAAAACTCATCTCCCAAGAGAAAGCTTCTGCGATGTTCCGCTTAGGTATCTCTGATGCAATGGCAACTACTTTAGCAGACCTTACGCTTCCTCAATTGGTCAAATTGGCAGAAACAAACCAGCTAATCTGTCAGTTTAGATTTGAGAATAGCGACACAATTGAAAAGTTGACCCGCGACTCAAGGGTTGATGAATTACAACAAATTCATACAGGTATCCTCCTTTCGACCCGATTATTGCAAACGCATAATGAAGGCGACACTGATATAGCGAGAAAAAGATGAGTACCGCAGCTGAAAAAAGTATTGTCCAAGAAGCGAACGATATTCGCTTAGCCATGGAATTAATCTCTTTAGGCGCTCGCCTTCAAATGTTAGAAAGTGAAACCCAAATTAGCCGCGGCCGTTTAGTTCGATTATACAAAGAACTTCGAGGCTGCCCGCCACCAAAAGGTATGCTACCGTTCTCAACAGATTGGTTTATGACATGGGAGCAGAATATTCATTCATCCATGTTTTATAACGCCTATCAATTTTTACTGCAAAGTGGACATTGCCAAGGCGTTGATGCCATCTTAAAAGCTTACCGTTTGTATCTTGAACAATGTATTCCAGAGCCAGGTGATGAGCCATTATTAGCACTAACACGAGCTTGGACCCTCGTCCGTTTTGTTGAAAGTGGCATGCTACAAAGCTCAAAATGCAGCTGCTGCCATGGTTCGTTTATCACTTATGCGCACATCCCAGAAAATAGTTTTACTTGTAGTTTGTGTCAGCCGCCATCACGAGCAATAAAAAAACGTAAACTTTCCGAGCATCTCGCCGATATTACGCTATATCGACAGGATGGCATTACGAAAGCGGTAATGTAATTGGATTGATTTGGTCAACAGGCAAGTTTTTGCCTGTTACTCCTAATATTCCCTTTGACTGCCATCTGTTAACCAACGGAGTGAAAGGGAATATTGTGTTAATACTCATCGGGTATATCATTGTTACAATAGCGGTTATTGGCGGTTATCTCATGGTTGGTGGCCATTTAGGCGCGCTATATCAACCCGCTGAATTTGTTATTATATTAGGTGCTGGTTTAGGTGCATTTGTCGTGGGTAACAGTGGCAAATCCATTATCGCCCTATGTAAAGTATTACCGAAACTATTCCGCCGTTCTTCCTACAATAAAACGATGTCAATGGACTTGATGGCATTGTTATTTCAATTGCTCAATAAATCTCGCCAACAAGGGTTACTTGCCTTAGAAAAAGATATTGAAAATCCTCAAGAAAGCGAAATTTTTTCTCAATATCCTCGCATCCTCAAAGATGCATCCACCATGATGTTTATTGTGGATTATTTGCGTTTGATGGTAAGCAGTAACTTACAAAGTCATGAAATTGAAGCCTTAATGGATGAAGAACTCGAAACATTCCGCCAAGAAAATGAAGTTCCTGCATCTGGCCTAAATATGGTCGGTGACTCCATGCCTGCTTTTGGTATTGTGGCGGCGGTATTAGGTGTCGTGAATGCGTTGGGATCTGCTGATAGGCCAGCAGGTGAACTTGGTGCATTGATTGCCCATGCGATGGTTGGAACATTCTTAGGTATTTTAGTCGCTTACGGATTTATTTTACCCTTGGCAGCACTGATTAGATTACGCAGCAGCGAACAGCTCAAAATGATGGAATGTATCAAAGTGACATTCTTATCTGCATTACAAGGGTATGCGCCGCAAATTGCCGTAGAGTTTGGTCGTAAAGTGTTATTTAGTGCTGATAGGCCGTCATTCGTTGAACTTGAAGATAGAGTTCGCGAAGTAAAAGTGGGTGCTCGCTCACAAGAAACCACCGAGGAGTAACACTAGGATGGCAGCCAATACCCCTCATGTAATTCGAGTCAAAAAACGCAATTCTCATCATCAAGGTGGCCACGGTGGTTCGTGGAAAATCGCTTATGCCGATTTTATGACGGCGATGATGGCATTCTTTTTGGTGATGTGGCTGATTTCGATTTCAAGTCCTCAAGAACTCACACAAATTGCAGAATATTTTCGAACTCCGCTTAGTACTGCAATTAACCCTGGTACCAAAAGTGGAGATGCGACCAACCCTATTCCGGGAGGCGGCAAAGACCCCATTTTTCGTGAGGGCGATGTGATGCCTGAACCGAATAATATTATTGACGGTAATGCCAGTTATCGGTTTGAAAAGCTTAAGGAAGCCCTTGAGCAGGCTATTTTAAAAGACCCACGTCTAAATGAGTTAAAACCGCATTTACTGATCGACATGATTAATGACGGTCTGCGCATTCAAATTGTCGATAGTGAAAACCGCCCGATGTTTCAAGTAGGTTCTGCGATAGTGGAACCTTACATGCGCGATATTTTACGCGCCATTGCCCCTTTGCTAAATGATGTACCTAACCGAATCAGCATTTCAGGCCATACCGATGATTTATCTTATGCCAACGGGGCGAATTACAGCAACTGGGAACTTTCATCAGACAGAGCAAATGCTTCGCGACGTGAGTTAATCCGTGGGGGAATGGATGAGAGCAAGGTTTTACGAGTGGTTGGTATGGCATCAGCGATTCATTTAGATAAAAACAACGGTCTTGCACCAATTAACCGACGGATCAGCATCATTGTTCTCAATGATGAGGAAACGAAACAAATTTTACGTGAATACGACGGAGCAAAACCGATTTCTGACGTATTGGGTAAACCAGCTACGAAGATAGCTACTGAGACTGTGGTGACGGCGAAAACACAGAAAAAAGCCGATGAATAGACTGTGTTTGTGAAGAGATACATTGTGATTTTTTATTGCCTGCCGGATTTTCCGGCAGTCAGCGTTAAGTGAAACCTAAGCGAAACTGGATAAAAACCATGGATATTACTGAGTTTTATCAAACATTTTTCGATGAAGCCGACGAGTTGCTCAGGGATATGGAACAACATTTACTTGAGCTTGATCCTTTTGACCCGGATAGCGAGCAGCTAAATGCCATTTTCCGTAGTGCGCACTCAATAAAAGGAGGTGCTGCAACCTTTGGTTTCACTCAGTTGCAAAACACCACGCACACACTGGAAAACCTGCTCGATAAGGCACGCCATGATGAGTTAGCCCTCACTCCTGACATCATAGATGTATTTTTGGATACCAAAGATGTTATGGCCTCGCAGCTCGATGCTTACAAAAATGATTCTTTACCCGATGAAGAGTCATTTAAACGAATTTGTGAAGTGCTTAGTCGTGTTGAGAACCATGCCGAAGAGGTCATTGAGGCAGAGTCTATTATTGAAGACATTGTACAAGTAGAAGAAGTGACGTCAGAAATTCAACAAATTGACGCTAAAGGGGAATTTTCGCATTACTTTAAAATCACATTAAGTGGACTTAAAGAAACCGAAGTCGATTTACTTGCCGACGAGCTCGAACTGTTTGGTCATTTATATCATACGGAAAAATCGACCGATAGCCTCCAAGTATGGTTAGGCACAAATACCGATATTGAGGATATTTGTGGAGTACTGTGTTTTGTGGTGGATGAATCACAAATTGCACAAGACGCTATCACGTTTGCTGATTGCCAAGCTTTTATGCCACAAGCCGAAAGAAAAAGTGAACCTGAAGCCGTTCAAGATGCGGAAATTGTGCTTCCAAAAGAAGTCGTTAACCCTACCGTGGTTTCGAGCCCTTCGAAAAAAACAGCAGTAACAAAACCGAAAGGGGACTCCAGCAGTATTCGTGTTGCCGTGGAAAAAGTCGATCAACTTATCAACCTGGTCGGTGAGTTAGTAATTATCCAATCCATGCTGACACAGCACAGCCAACACGTTGATCAAAATGAATACAGTGATTTACTGAGCTCTATTGTTCAATTGGAGCGTAACTCGCGAGCCCTGCAAGAGTCCGTCATGTCTATTCGTATGATGCCAATGGACTATGTTTTCAGTCGTTTCCCACGCATGGTGCGTGATATTGCCTCTAAACTAGGCAAGAAAATTGAATTAAAAGTGGAAGGTAGTTCGACTGAACTTGATAAGAGCCTGATAGAGCGCATTGTCGACCCGCTAAATCACCTTGTCCGTAATAGCTTAGACCATGGTATTGAAAAACCAGATGTCCGTGTGGCAAATGGAAAACCAGAAGCGGGGACATTGACTCTCGCAGCTGCACATCAAAGCGGCAATATTTGTATTGAGGTGCGTGATGACGGGGCAGGTCTAAACCGTGAGCGTATTTTGGCTAAAGCCCGTTCTCAAGGGATGAATGTGCATGATGGCATGAGTAACGATGAAGTGGCGATGCTTATTATGGCACCAGGCTTCTCCACTGCAGAAGTGGTGACTGATGTATCGGGTCGCGGTGTGGGGATGGATGTGGTGAAAAGGAACATTCAAGATATGGGCGGCCGTATCCAAATCGGTTTCACCGAAGGCAAAGGAACTATCATTCGAATTTTACTTCCTTTAACCCTTGCCATTCTTGATGGAATGTCAGTAAAAGTGGCAGAAGATGTTTTTATCGTGCCTTTAAGCGCCATCATCAGCACTTTACAACCACGACAAGAAGATATTTACCGCCTTGCGGGTGAAGAAAAAATGCTTTTAGTTCGCGGTGAATATCTGCCATTGGTCGAGCTACACCATGTCTTTTCTATTGAAGAAGCGGAGCGCAATTTGGATAACAGCATTGTGCTTATTATTCAAAATGCGGGGCACCGTTTTGCATTGCTTGTGGACAAATTGGTCGGACAGCAACAAGTCGTGGTGAAAAATATCGAAAGTAACTACCGAAAAATTCCAGGTATTTCTGCTGCAACGATTATGGGCGACGGTTCTGTTGCATTGATTTTAGATGTGGCTGAGCTGCAAAAAATGAATAACAGCATTTTGATCAAAAAGAAACATCAGGTTTCCCAACCTGTCGTGCACTAAATAGAGGCCATATACCATGTCTATGTTAGATGATGATTTAAATAAACACGAAGAAGAAAAAAACGGCGAAGGTTACCTTATTTTCACTTTAGGTGAGGAAGAGTACGGCATTGAAATTTTAAAAGTGCAGGAAATTCGGGGGTATGAGCAAGTCACTCGCATCGCAAATACACCTGACTTTATCAAGGGGGTTACGAACTTACGCGGAGTCATTATCCCAATCATTGATTTACGGGTGAAATTCTCTCATGAAAATGTGGTGTACAACGATAACACCGTTGTGATTGTTGTGAATTTAAAAGACCGAGTGGTTGGCATTGTGGTTGATGGCGTTTCGGATGTGTTGGTGCTCAATGAAGAGCAAATTGCCCCGCCGCCCGATTTTGCAGTGACGTTATCCACCCAATATCTCACTGGTTTAGGGACACTCAATGACCGCATGTTGATTTTAGTGGACATTGAAAAGCTACTGACTAGTGACGAAATGGCGCTTATTGACAGCATGGCTGAGTAATTCTCAGCCTAAATAATTGCTCAAATAATAATAAGTCATTAACTAAAGTTTTTGGTTAGATGACCGATATCCAAAATACAACAAATAATGTTAGTAAAACGTCATGTACAGTCGAATTAAAATCGTATCAGGACTTTTGTCCGTCATTTTTATCTTTATTTTATTGCAACTGGTATCCAGTGGGTTGATGTTCACTAAACTCGGCGATAACAGCGACAGTATTAGTTATTTAAATTCACTACAACGCCAAAGACAAGTATTAACGGAAAGCTGGGTTAACCTTTTACAGGCCCGAGCCAATTTAAATCGGTCAATCAACGCCTACCTATTAGACGGCCGAAAAATTCAAGATGATGCGACAACAGAAGACCTGATTAAAGCGGCAAAACGTAACTTTAAAGCTGCGGATGATGCTTATGCTCGTTACAACAAGCTGATGCAAAGTTCAGAGTATGATAAAGCCAAGTTTGAACAGCTTTTTAGCACCTATGAAACCTACCGTGATGCATTAATTAAGCTCAGTGATTTCGCGGAAAAAGGAGACTTAGAAGGTTTCTATGCTCATAGAACATCGGGCCATCAAATGAAGTTCGAAGAGCAATTTAATGCTTATTTCGCCGATATTTCAGCCGATTTCCAAAGCGAAGTCGTTAATGCAGATAATAATTATCGCCAATCATTATATATGCTGGTGACATTATCGATTCTGCTCGCCTTTATTGGTTTCTTTAGTTATCGCTATGTGCGTAAAGGCATTATTGAGCCATTAGGTTTATTAAACGAGCGGATTAAAGTCTTCGCATCAGGTGATTTAACGCCTTCCATTACGACAGCCTCGAATAACGAAATTGGCGAATTAGCTAATGGCGTTCAGCACATGCAACAAGAGCTGATTAACACGGTTCGTGGTGTATTAGATGGCAGTGAAACTATTTACCAAGGCACCACTGAAATTGCCGCAGGTAATAACGACCTTTCTTCTCGTACGGAGCAGCAAGTGGCGTGTTTGGAAGAGACATCCGCCAGTATGAGCGAATTAACCGCAACGGTTAAGCAAAATACAGACTACGCCCATCAAGCTAGCGAGTATGCAAACCAAGCGTCTGTTATTGCGAAAGAAGGTGGAAAAGTGGTTTCCAATGTGGTGAGTACCATGTTGAACATTGCTGATAGCTCACAAAAAATCTCTGATATCACTGCAGTGATTGACAGTATTGCCTTCCAAACCAATATCTTAGCACTGAATGCTGCGGTTGAAGCAGCACGTGCGGGTGAGCATGGCCGTGGTTTTGCGGTCGTGGCAGATGAAGTGCGTAACTTAGCACAACGCAGTGCGGATGCCGCGAAAGAAATCAAAACATTGATTGAAGACTCTGTTTCAAGAACAGGAACAGGCGCGCGCCAAGCGGAAGACGCAGGTGAAACGATGACGAAAATTGTGGAATCGGTCACGCGAGTGACAGACATCATGACGCACATCGCAACCGCTTCTGATGAGCAAAGTAAAGGCATTTCGCAGGTCAGCATTGCAGTTGCTGAAATGGATAAAGTGACTCAGCAAAATGCCTCGTTAGTGGAACAATCAGCGGTTGCAGCGAATGTGTTAGAAGAGCAAGTCGCGAAACTGTCGCAGCTTATCTCTATTTTCCGTTTACCACCGTTAAAACAAAGTGAAATACGTAATACAAAACCAGCAGCAAGAACGGTATCCAATATCGTTAAAACGCCGGATTTAAAAAAACTATCATCGAAGGAACATAAAGATGATGACAACTGGGAAACTTTCTAAACATTAAGCATGGTTTCACGCTGCAAGGCTTTGGCTTTGCAGCGTTTCTGTGCATTAGAAAACAAGCAATGTTTTAAGCGAACAGCTCTCTTAGCTGGCACAAATGGGGATTATCTATGTTTGGTAAAAATATCCGAATTTCGGTGAGTTTATATCTGCTTCTATTTTTATTTTGTGGAATGCAGATTGTGTCGAGCGGGGTTTCTGTTGGAATTGTTGTTAGTGAGTTAAAAGCATTAGAACGTATTGATTTGGGCTCTGATAAGCGTGCAATGCTTGAGGAAACCAATAAACATTTAATACAAGCACGTAATAGCTTAACGCAAATTGCATTGCTGAATAAAGTGAGTGGCCATGACCAGCTTATTGAAGAAACACAAGTCACTTTTGGCAAACTATTAGAAGAAGCGCAAAAAGATTATACCACATTTAAAAACCAACCGATTTTGAGTGAAAAAGAAAACCTTGCAGCTCTTGATGCGAAATATCAAGCTTTTGTCGCAACACTCAAAGCATTAAAAACACACTTAGATAACAAAGATATCGCAGCTTACATTGAGCTTCCAGCCCAAGAAAATCAAGATCAATTAACCCAAGTAATTGATGAATATCTTGAATTATTGAATGCTGAAAATGATGAATCTCTTTCTGCTGCACGCATGTACAACACCTTTGCGTGGAGCTCATTTTGTTCGGTGATTGTGATTATTATTCTGGTGATCGCGTTTGCCCATTATTGGATGAAACGTAAAGTGATTAACCCATTGAAAAGTATGGGTGAACACTTCGCTTTAGTGGCTGATGGCAAACTGAACCAAAATATTGAAATTACGACGGGCGATGAAATCGGTGAAGTATTTGGCAAACTCAAACAAATGCAAGAATCGTTAGCCACTTCCGTCAGTGCATTGCGTTCGAATACTGACCAAATGTATACCGGTATTCGTGAAATTGCTTTAGGTAATAATAACTTATCATCGCGGACTGAACAGCAAGCTGCATCCCTTGAAGAAACGGCAGCCAGTATGGAAGAGCTAACAGCGACCGTTAAGCAGAATGCGGATAACGCGCGTCAAGCCAGTGAGCTCGCCGTCAGTGCATCGAAAACGGCAACGAAAGGCGGTGAAATTACCGAAGATGTTATCGATACCATGACATCAATTTCTAACAGTTCGCAAAAAATTAGCGCAATTATTAGCGTGATTGATGGCATTGCTTTTCAAACCAATATTTTAGCCCTAAATGCAGCGGTTGAAGCGGCGCGTGCGGGTGAGCAAGGTCGTGGGTTCTCCGTTGTCGCTGGCGAAGTTAGGGCATTGGCACAACGTAGTGCTGAAGCGGCAAAAGAGATTAAAACGTTAATTGATGAGTCTGTGGGGCGTGTAAGTCAAGGTTCCCAGCTGGTGAATGAAGCGGGTGCGACCATGAGCGAACTGGTTGCTGCAGTTAATCAAGTAACTGAATTAATGGGAAATATTGCGTCTGCATCGAATGAGCAAAGCCGTGGGATTGAGCAAGTTGCTACCGCAGTGAGTCAAATGGACTTAGTCACACAGCAAAACGCTGCATTAGTCGAGCAATCGACCAGTGCAACTGCGGCACTGGAAGACCAAGCCAATAACTTAGTGGATACTGTGGCATTTTTTGAGCTCCCTGAAAATGCAGTAAACCGTAGTCGGTATTAAGTGTTGAGAAAACTCACAATGAGTTTTCGGCAGAGGGAAATGAATCGTTTTGTGCATTTCCCTTGCCATTAAAGGCAGCGCATTAGGTGGCTGCTTCTGGATTTTTATTGAATAGGACGACAAGTACGATGCTTTTTGTACCACAGATAGAACCACTGACTGATGATGAGTTTGGTCGGGTTTGTCGATTTATTCATAAAAAATCAGGCATAGTCCTAACCATGAATAAAAAAAATATGGTCTATAACCGGCTATTAAAGCGGTTACGTGACTGTAATCTCGACAACTTTTCTGACTATTTACGGATGCTTGAGCGCGAGCCACATAACGCGGAATGGCAAGCTTTCGTCAATGCATTGACCACAAATTTAACCGCATTCTTTCGTGAGCCACACCATTTTGTCACGTTAACGGATTTTATTCGTACACGTAAAAATAACCCAATCACCATCTGGTGTGCAGCTTCTTCAACAGGGGAAGAGCCTTATTCTATCGCGATGACATTAAGTGATGTACTGGGGCCAAATGCCGTTAATGCCAAAGTGATTGCCAGTGACATTGATACGGAAGTGCTTGAAAAAGCGAAACAAGGTGTTTACCGCATCGAAGAGCTGAAATCACTTAGTGCACTTCAGCGGCAACGTTACTTTATGAAAGGTGTGGGGGAATTTGAAGGGTATGCACGAGTCAAGCCCGCGTTAAGGCAGATGATTGAATTTCGTTACTTAAATTTGAGTGACCATGACTGGCAGCTCCAACATCGCTTTGATGCAATTTTTTGCCGTAACGTAATGATTTATTTCGATAAAGAAATGCAAATAAAAATGCTTGAGCGTTTTGCACCACTGCTTAAGCCAGATGGCTTGTTATTTATTGGGCATTCAGAAAATTTATCACAATTAACACAACGCTTTGTGATCAAAGGACAAACCGTCTACAGCGTGCAAGCTGAAAGGAGGGGGTAATGAAAAAAATTAAAGTGCTATGTGTGGATGACTCAGCACTGATGCGTCAATTAATGCGTGAAATCATTAATAGCCATGAAGACATGGAGGTGGTGGATACAGCGCCTGATCCTTACGTTGCACGTGATTTAATTAAACAGCTCGAACCTGATGTGATCACGTTAGATGTTGAAATGCCTCGTATGGATGGTATTGATTTTTTAGAAAAATTAATGCGTTTGCACCCAATGCCAGTGGTGATGGTATCTACATTGACATCAAAAGGCTCTGAAGTAACGCTTAAAGCGTTAGAGCTTGGTGCGGTGGATTTTGTCACTAAACCACAAATCGGCATTCGCGAAACCATGATGAGCTACCGTGACATTATTGGTGAAAAAATTCGTGCGGCGGCAATGTCTAAGATCACTCAACGCAGTCGGTTTGCGCGGCCAGAGAAAAAAATGTCTGAGCCAGTTGCTCAAGCCAAAGCGTTGTCCCCGTATGTGTGTAACAGCCGTGTGATTGCGGTTGGCGCATCTACTGGCGGGACAGAAGCGATCCGCCAATTTTTAGAAATGCTACCCCGTGAATGCCCACCTGTGGTGATCACGCAGCATATGCCCGCAGGATTTACCCGCTCATTTGCTGACAGACTGAATAAATTGTGTGTACTAACGGTAAAAGAGGCAGAAAACAACGAGTTACTGCAAAAAGGACACGCCTATATCGCGCCAGGTGATTCTCACATGTTGATTGCAGACAAAGGCAAAGGTTTCCAAGTGATTTTGCAACAAAGTGAACCCGTTAATCGCCATCGCCCGTCAGTAGATGTGCTATTTGATTCAGTAGCTCAATGTGTCGGACGAAAATGCATTGGTGTGTTACTGACTGGTATGGGGATGGATGGCGCCAAAGGGTTATTGAATTTACGTAAACAAGGGGCGATTACTTACGCGCAGAACGAAAGTAGCTGTGTGGTATTTGGTATGCCACGAGCTGCGATTGAAATGGATGCAGTGGACGAAGTGCAAGATATTCGAAAAATTGCCCCAAGTGTTTTAGCAAGACTTTCTTCTGTCACTGTGTAGCAGCGGCGGAAATTCACAATTGTATTTGAAGGAGTGGTTATGGCCGCTAAAGATCTTAGTTTTCTGGTTGTTGATGATTTTTCTACCATGCGTCGTATCGTCCGTAACTTATTAAAAGAGCTCGGGTTTAGCAAAATAGAAGAAGCAGAAGACGGTGTTGATGCATTAGAAAAAATCCGTGCGGGTAACATCGACTTTGTTGTTGCAGACTGGAATATGCCAAATATGGATGGCTTAGAACTGCTTAAAACAATTCGTGGCGATGATGCACTTAAGCATATCCCAGTTTTGATGGTAACGGCGGAAGCAAAAAAAGAAAACATCATTGCTGCTGCACAAGCAGGGGCAAGTGGTTATGTGGTTAAACCGTTCACTGCCGCTATCTTAGAAGAAAAACTGAACAAAGTATTTGAAAAAATGGGACTGCAATAATAGTGAGTGCCAAAGGAGATTTTCATGACTGAGCAAGTGGGTATGGAAGGTATTCGCAATGGTAATGATGATTTAAAACAAGTCATTACACGCATTGGTACGCTGATGAGAACCTTGCGTGAAAGTATGCGCGAATTGGGGTTAGAAAAAAGTGTCCAACAGGCTGTTGCAAGCATTCCAGATGGGAAAGACAGACTGCGTTATATCGCGCAAATGACGGCGCAAGCGGCAGAAAAAACCTTAAATGGCATTGATGTCATCAAACCACTGCAAGTGGATATGAATAAAAATGCGCAGACGTTGCAACAGCAATGGCAAGAAACAGCGACTGGTGTGGTTCCTACACAATTGCGTGAGTCAACAGAAGCTTTTTTAGGGCAAGTGATCCAAGACAGCGAAACCACTAAGGCTGAATTACTGGAAATCATGATGGCGCAAGATTTTCAGGACTTAACAGGGCAAGTCATTAAAAAAATGATGGAAGTGGTTGAAGAAGCGGAAAAACAACTGCTGGCATTGTTAATGGAAAATACGCCCCCTGAAATGCGTGCGAAAACACAAAACGAAAGTTTACTCAATGGCCCGCAAATCAATAAAGAAGGCGTTAATGTGATGGCATCACAGTCGCAAGTTGATGACCTGCTTGATGAACTTGGTTTTTAGGTTATTACGATAACCTAACCGCTTTTTATGGAGCTACATTAGTTGATAACGATTAACGTAGCTTCATATTATCCATTTCAATTAGTTAGCTTACTGTGATCGAGTGTATTCAGATGATAAATAATGATTTGATTTCTACTTTGATAAATGATGAAAAAGGAGAAAGGCGAGAAGAACTTGACCAAGAAACCGCTTGCCTTGAATTAGAAATGCGCAAAGCGTTAATTAGCCAGTTGCGTATGGCTCGCCTTGCTAATAATTTTACGCAAGTTGAAATTGCTGAAAAAATGCAAACACAAAAGCAAAATATTTCCCGTTTAGAAAAAGGGCAGTTTGACCCTAAACTCGGTACGTTACTCAAATATGCGCAAGCTGTTGGCATGCAAATTACGTTAAACCCAACGACTAAATAATATTGTGCTAGTCATGTTGGTAGACGGCAATAATTTTACTGCCGAGTACATGTTCAAATTGGGCAATAAAATCATCGCTAATATCCCAATTATGAAAGCTAAAACCTAGGTTGCCAAAGGCCCATTGAGGGTTAAATTGCCAACCGAAAAGCGGTGAATGAAAATTGCATTGAAAGCAGGATAAGCTTTCGTTTTTTCCTTCATACCAATCAGAAACGGCATCACCCCATGCATGACTGTGTTCTGTTTGTTCATTGCCGCATTGTGGGCAGTAAATGCCAATCCCATTGCCGCCTGCATGAAAAACAGTGCGTTCTGTGACAATGGATAGGGTATTTTTTAATTGGTTTTCAGGTAGTTGGGTGGGAACAATACTGCCATCAATAACATATAAAATAGGTTCTTTATAAGCAGGCATTGGGCGATAAATTACCTTATCATATTCAATCGCTTGGAAGCTAGGGTCGATGATCCCTTGTGTTTGTAGCCAATTTAGCATGCGAGCCGCTTCTTTTGGCGCATCTTCAAGTGTGATATCGGGGGCGACTAGGTGGCAAGTATCCATAAGAACCTTATTAATTAAAACCCATCAATGAGTAGGGCAATGGCTTTTTTGATACGTTCTCTTTCATTGTTTAACGTATTGATTTATTTGAAAAATTATAATTTTGGTACAGCGGCCATTAAGTGAGTCATTAAAATATAGTCATGGTCAAGAACCGAAAGGCATGGGGTTAGTTTATCAGGCACGGGCTGATGTAATAAATCGCTATCATATAAAGGGATGACCAATCGAGTATTCAGGATATCAATAATATCACTTTGAATATCAAATAAGTAGGGAGCATGGATAGCATCGCCTCTATTTTGATAGAGATGGTATTGCATTAAAATTCCCTGTATTTGTCTGAGAATAGTCCATGCTCTTTGCTGATCCTATTGAGTTCATTGAAACCCGCGATGTTTTTTTCTTTCCACTTTATGGTTTCCACTTTTTTAATTCTTCGGCTAATGCCTTACATAAGATGGCTGATAAATTTAATTTCGCTTATTTGGCTTGCTCATATAGCTCGGGTGTAACGGTTACACTCACCGTTTTTTTAACCCTATGTGTTACCAGACTGCTCATGATAAATTCCTTATACATGTGTATTCACCCGTGTAAGCTGTCACGGTTTCGTGTGAATATGGATATTTTATCGCCATTTTTGAGCAGCGCGAGAAAAATATAATTGCCCGTTTTTTATTTGCCAAGCGCTTCGCAAAGTTGCTGTCTTATTGCTCAATAGGCAAATAACCCCCTCGAACTGCGTCTATTTTCCACCATTGATTTTTTTACACTCTGTCATGCTATAGCGATAACTCGTATTTTCGCTAAATTTTGGAACCACGGTGTCCGACGAGAGTGATGTAGAAAAAACAGAAGAGCCCACCCCCCATAAAAAGCAAAAAGCCAAAGATGATGGGCAAATCGTTCGTTCAAAGGAACTTAGCTCGCTAATGATGATGTTGGCGGGTATCAGTTTGCTCTGGTTAAGCGGGGGGCACCTTGCGGCACAACTTCGCCAAATTGCCCGACAAGGCTTTATTTTTGATGGCCATTATTTGCAAAATACAGGCTTAATGATCAGCTATTTAGGGCGTGTGGTCAGTGAGGCATTATTTGCATTATTGCCTGTTATTGGCGGTTTAGCGCTCGTCGGGATTTCCGCGTCGTCTTTAGTGGGCGGGTTAGTGTTTAACAGTAAATTGATTAAGTTCGATTTAAAAAAGCTCAACCCAATTAAAGGGCTAAAACGTATTTTTTCAATGAATGCGTTATCAGAATTGTTCAAGGCAATTTTGAAATCATTGTTTGTTGGGTTGGGGGCATTTATTTTTTTATGGCAAAGCTGGCCTTCATTGCTGCATTTAGTGATGGAGTCACCTGTTACCGCACTGAGTAATGCCCTGCAAAAAGTGATTTTTGCGGGGTATTTGATTGTGTTTTTGCTGATCCCAATGGTGGCATTTGACGTGTTTTATCAATTTCGCTCTCATTTGAAGAAATTGCGTATGAGCCGCCAAGAAATTAAAGATGAGTTTAAGCAGCAAGAGGGTGACCCACATATTAAAGCGAAAATTCGTCAACAACAGCGGGCGATAGCGCGAAATCGCATGATGGCGGATGTGCCACTTGCCGATGTGATAGTGACTAACCCCACGCACTATGCAGTGGCGCTGAAATATGATGATAAACGTATGGGGGCACCAAAAGTGTTGGCGAAAGGCGCAGGGGTGATAGCGCAGCGCATTAAGGAAATTGGTGAAGAACACCGAATATTACAATTAGAAGCACCGCCGCTTGCAAGGGCGTTATATCGTCATGCAGAGATAGGGCAAAGCATCCCTGTCGCGTTATATGCGGCGGTTGCAGAAGTTTTAGCATGGGTTTACCAACTGCGCCGCTGGCGTCGTGAAGGTGGGCTCAGACCGAAAAAACCGAAAAATTTACCAGTGCCACCGACGCTGGACTTTGCTGGAGATAACAATCGCGATGGCTAATTTGGCTGCACTTTTAAAATTGCCGAAAAACTTACAAGGAACGCAGTGGCAAATACTCGCGGGTCCAGTTCTAATCTTATTGATTTTGTCGATGATGGTATTGCCATTACCCGCATTTTTATTGGATTTACTGTTTACCTTTAATATTGCGCTTTCCATCATGGTGTTATTGGTGGCGATGTTCACTAAACGAACCCTTGATTTTGCTGCATTTCCAACTATCTTACTATTCGCCACGCTATTACGCCTATCGTTGAATATCGCATCAACACGAATTATTTTGTTGGATGGGCATACAGGGCCTGACGCTGCAGGTCGAGTCGTTGAGGCATTCGGCCACTTTTTAGTGGGCGGCAACTTTGCCATTGGTATTGTGGTATTTATCATTCTGGTTTTGATTAACTTTATGGTTATCACCAAAGGAGCGGGGCGTATCGCCGAAGTGGGTGCTCGCTTTGTGTTAGACGGAATGCCTGGTAAGCAAATGGCTATCGATGCTGACCTCAATGCAGGGATCATCAATGATGATGAAGCCAAAAAACGTCGTGCAGAAGTGACGCAAGAAGCGGATTTTTACGGTTCGATGGACGGTGCCAGTAAATTCGTACGTGGCGATGCTATCGCGGGGATCATGATTATGGTGATCAACGTGGTCGGCGGGTTAATCGTTGGTGTAGGTCAACACAATATGTCGCTAGGGGAGGCCACGAGCGCCTACACCTTGCTGACAATCGGTGATGGTCTTGTTGCCCAAATTCCTGCGTTGATTATCTCCACAGCGGCAGGGGTTATCGTAACTCGTGTTGCGACGGATGAAGACGTCGGTGAGCAGATGGTCAACCAACTGTTTAATAACCCGCGTGTTATGTGGTTGAGTGCAGGTGTTTTGGGTTTGATAGGCCTGATCCCCGGGATGCCAAACTTTGTCTTCTTATTATTTACAGCAGCACTTGCGGGATTAGGTTGGTATTTAGTACGTAAATCACAACAACCAGAAAGTGCAAAGGGCGATAATAACCAAGCACAACATTTCCAAGAAGCCAACAAGGTGGTAGAAGCCACGTGGGATGATGTGCAATTAGAAGACTTATTGGCAATGGAGGTGGGCTACCGTTTGATCCCACTTGTGGATAACGACCAGCAAGGTGAATTATTAGGCCGTCTGCGAGGATTGCGTAAAAAATTCGCTCAAGAAGTCGGTTACTTACCGCCAGTTGTCCACATTTGTGACAATTTAGCGCTTTCCCCTTGTGAGTACCGTATTTTAATTAAAGGTGCAGAGGTAGGACGCGGCGAAGCGCAACCAGGGCGTAGTTTAGCCATTGATCCTGGTAATGCCGCGGGGACGTTACAAGGGGATGCAACAAGAGAGCCCGCTTTTGGTTTACCTGCAGTTTGGATTGATGACGACTTACGCGAAGAAGCGCAAATTCAAGGTTATACCGTGGTTTCAGCGAGTACGGCGGTTGCAACACACTTCAACCAAATTTTACTGCAAAACTCGAGCACATTATTTGGTCGCCAAGAAGCACAAATGCTGTATGACCGAGTGAAAAAAGAGATGCCGAAACTGGCAGATGACCTGATCCCAGACACGATTTCGTTAACGATTTTGCATCGTGTTTTGCAAAATTTATTAATGGAAGATGTGGTGATCCGCGATATGCGCACCATCATTGAAACGTTAGCGGAAATGGCAGGGGAAAATGGTGAGCAAAAAGACACTGATTACCTCACATCACAAGTTCGTATTGCACTAGGCCGTGCGATTACTCAGCAATGGTTTGGTAATGCGGAAGAAATTCAAGTGATTGGGTTAGATGCCGGACTGGAACAAATTCTTCTGCAAGCGGCGAAAAATGGCGGTGGATTAGAGCCAAACCTTGCGCAGTTTATCCAAACGCAAGCGGAGCAAGCGGTTTCTCACCAAGAGGCGATGGGTGCGCCTAATGTCTTGTTAGTGAACCATGCGTTGCGGGTAATTCTTTCGCGCTTTTTGCGCCGCAGCTTGCCACAATTGGTGGTGATGTCGAATTTAGAAATGACAGATCACCGTAAAATTAGAATGACGTCAATGATCAGCGGCAGTTGATAAGAGCGTGTATTCGCCAAGATGAATGGCGAATATTATTGAGATAAAAGGAGCGGGGAGATTCTTATCAAGCCGCTCTTTTTTTGTATACCCCATACGGGAATCTAACCTGAATTCGGATTTACTTTTATTTTAACTGAGCTGTAGTAATTTTTACTATAGTTAAATTATGGGGGCTATGGATAGCTATCTATAAAACGAAGATGTTTAATCATAGTATCAAAAAAGATAAATATTAGTGATTTTGAATTGATTAATGCGGTAATGGATGTGTTTGCAGGCCAATATGAAGCCCATCTTGGTAATGGCGTTATTAAAAAGCGTTTACCACTACAAGGAAAAGGAAAAAGCGGAGGCGTCAGAACGCTTATTTTTATAAGCAGGAGCGGCACTTATTTTGGTATATGCTTGGCTGAAATCTCGTTTAAATGCAAAAGGAACCAAAGAAATTGAGGACGATACACTTGAATCTTATAAAGATATCGCGAAGGTACTTTTGTAATTAGATGATGAAAAAATAATGAAAATGCTAAAAGCTAACTTGTTAGTGGAGGTTAATTATGAATAATAAAATTAATGAGTTACTGCAATTTGCCCATCTTACACCAATGACAGGGGAAGATATTAAGCGCATTCGTGAGCAAAATAATATCTCACAATCTTCCCTTGCACTTATCTTAAACATGACGAAAGAGAGTCTAAGTGGGAAAGAGGGGAGATTAAGCCTAATGGCGCGGCATTGAGGCTTCTCACAATGATAGATGAGAGAATGTTTATTATTTAATTAATGCATTTTAAATAAACTGCTCTGCAAGCTAAATCGAAATTTTCTTACCTAAAACAGGGCGTTTTGATTCTAAGCCATCAGCACCATAGGTAGATTGGTTATTGTGTTTTTTGACAAAGTTCAGGCGCTGGGTATTGAGCTCAATGTGTAATTGCAGCATTTGATGGTTACGATAATTTAGCTCTTTAAGATCAGTCGTTAACACTTTAATCGCTTCCCATAGACCAGCCAAGGCCGCATCACTTTCGTAGGGAGCGGTGATTTCAGCCTGTGCCTCAAGCTGTAAGCGATGGGTTTCACCGTGGCCGATAGCCGCGACAAGAAAGCGTTTTTGCTCAGTCGTTTCTTGGAAGGGTGATGGCGGCACACGGTGATAACCTAATAAGATTTCTTCATTCTTCATCACGATTTGCAGTGATTGTAAATGGGAAAGTTGCTGCTCTAGCAATATCAGTAATTCATCAGTCATAACGGTTATTTATTTCATTGATAACATGCATTCGTGGGCATCGCGTAAAATACCATCTGCAATTTTTTCCGCATCCATCGTTAGGGTGCCATCTTTAATAGCTTGTTTAATTCTTTCAACTTTTGCGAGGTTGATATCAGAGGCTTGCGGTTGCAATAATTTTTTTTGTAATTCGCTAGGTGCAAAAGTACTTTCTTTGACAGTGACATCAGCAGCAACTTTTTTATCGCGCATCGGGGCCGCCGCATCTTGCGGATCACGGTTTGTTACTTGAGTCAGCGCAGAAATTGCAGGGGTTTGCTCAATAGCCATAATGTATTTTCCTATTCCCGATTTTTATCATATGTCAGTTATCGGCGTATTTTTGGGGATCTTTAGTCTGTATAGTGTTACAAAATGTTGCTTTTATTCGTCATATTTCAAGTCGCCTCTGTGTTAACTGCGCTCATTCGCACTAGTCACTTACTTATGTAAGCTCCTAGCGACTCATTCACTTGTTGCCTTGATGCGACTTGAACTATTTAGAATAAACGTTCATTTTACCTTAAGGTAAACATTCATTTTGAGCAATTTTATGTCAAAGATAGATTCGTCATATTTCAAAGGACTTCAGTCTGGATGGCATTTATTTTAACGCAATATTAACACTGCCATTCTCTTGTGCTAACCCATTGACCACTTGACCATTGAGCAATCTTACACGAATATTTTGCCCAGCGGTGGCATTATTAATAGCGCGTCCCTCATATTTCACTGAAAAATTATCCCCATTGGCAAATACAAATACGGTTTGCCCAGCTTTAATCGCCCAAGGTTGCCTAACCATTGATTTGGTGAATGTTTGTCCTGCAGTAATTGTGCGTAGCACAATTGCGCCCCGCAGCGCCATTTTGTCCGTACTGGCTCCAGTTGGTAATTTGTGTAGCAGGCCTTTTTTGGTTCCGATATCAACAAATTCAATCGTTTCACCGCGGCTTAAATTACGAGTTGCAACATAATATTGTCCCGTCACATTAACTGTGAGCTGCAAAAACTGTTTTTTCTTCCCACATAGCACAGGTATCGACACATTTCCCATGTTGCGTCCACCAATAGGCGGGCTGATCTGCGGTTTATCACAGTTTGGCCATTTTTCAATCGGTGTTTTTATCTCAATGGAAACGTGGTTGTTTTTGCCATGCACTTGACGAAAATAGTGATTGATATCTTGTGGAAGAGAGGCTTGAGATAGCGTTGGAGTTAAGCTTAATCCACTGATTATTATGCAATAGGTCAATTTCTTAAGATTAGCCATCGGGTTACTCGCTCCTTTATCAACACACTTTTTCACGCTTGCAGTTTACCCACCTCTTTCATAATGAATGAGCCAAATAGGTCAATTATTTTGCCTTTATCCCGCCATTAGATTTTTTCGTAGACCGCTAAGATATGCACGTCGAATTTTAACTTTCGTACTCTCTTGATGGGTTTTGCCTAATTGAGGGGGCGAATATAACGAGCGTTCGTAGTCAACATCGCTATACATCCATTAAGGATCATCATGATTGATAAGTTAAATGCCACGTTTGCCTTCCAGCAGCAGGCGTTGTCAATACGTGAAGCTAGGCAAACTGTTTTGGCTTCCAATATTGCTAATGCGGACACACCGGGTTATCAGGCGCGGGATATTGATTTTAATCGTCAACTCCAACAAGCGATGGATAAAGGCGCTGTGAATGGCAAGGGGGTGGCACTGGCGGTGACAGCCAAAGGTCATATTGAAGGCCGAGGTATTAAGGCACCAAATATGGATTTGAAATACCGCGTCCCTTACCAAACCTCAATGGATGGTAATACCGTCGATATGGATATTGAACGCAGTCAATTCGCCGATAACACCCTGAAATATCAGGCTGATCTTACATTTATTAATAGCCGCGTTAAAAGCATGTTGGCTGTTTTACAGCAAGGGTAATCATTATGGCCTTACTGAGTATTTTTGACATTTCAGCTTCTGCATTAACTGCCCAGTCTCAGCGCTTAAACGTCAGTGCAAGCAACATGGCTAACGCAGAAAGTATTGCGGGGCCTGATGGGCAGCCGTATCGCGCTAAACAAGTGGTTTTCCAGATGGCACCACAAGGCCGCCACGAAGTGGGTGGCGTAAAAGTCAGTGAACTGATTGAAGACCCAGCACCACCACGTATGGAATACAAACCTGGTCACCCTTTAGCGGATGAGAAAGGGTATGTGCAAATGCCTAACGTAGATATGGTGGGGGAAATGATCAACACCATTTCGGCCTCTCGTAGCTACCAAGCCAACTTAGAAGTGATGAATACAGCAAAAACCTTGCTGCAAAAAACACTGACTATTGGCCAGTAACGGAGGTATGACATGGGGATTGCAGCCACGATGTACGATTCTTTGGACAACACTACCGCAGGGCCAGAACCTGCGGCAAGTAATGTGCCTAAGAAAAGTCAAAGTGATGATATGCGTGACACTTTTTTGAAAATGATTGTGACGCAAATGCAAAACCAAGACCCAACGAACCCGATGGAAAATACCGATTTAACCAGCCAATTGGCACAAATTGCCACGCTGGAAAGTATGAATAAACTCAGCGATAACGTGAGTGGTATTTCCCAACAAATCGGCTCAGGGCAATCACTACAAGCTACCGCTCTGGTGGGCAAAGGCGTACTTATTCCGCGTAATGAAATTGTTTTAGCTCCGCTTAAAAAAGAGAGTTCAGGCGAAAATAGCACGGTGACGAAACCATCGAACCCGTTACCCGATGAAGGAATTAGTCCAAACAGCCCATCTACCGCAGCGTTGAGCAATCAAAACACCTCTGAAGAGGACGGCGAAGAGCCAAAATCTGAATTTATTTCATCGCCATTTGGTTTCTTTTTACCGAAATTGGCCGATAGCGTTGAAATCACTATTCGCGACAAAAACAAAATGGTTGTGCGAACCATCACCTATGACTCTGAAGTTAAGCCCGACATTTATGACATGGCATGGGATGGTTTGGACAACAACGGCAATTTAGTCACCGATACGAAAGGGAAATATTACTTTGATGTGAGAGCTATCAGAAACGGGGCTGAAGTTGAGGTCACGAAACTGGGCTATACCCGCGTCAATGGTGTCACACCAGGATCTGACGCGCCATTATTAGATGTTGGCATCGGGCAAAGTGTGCCTCTTAGTAGCATTTTCAAAGTTTACCCTTCTTCTTAATTTTTACCCCCAATACTCATGGAGAAAATATGTCTTTTTCACAAGCAGTCAGTGGCTTAAATGCAGCGTCAGCGGGGCTCGATTCAATTGGTAATAATATTGCCAACTCCGCAACTAACGGCTTTAAAGGTGCAACGACATCATTTGCGGATATGTTCGCAGGTTCGGGTGTTGGCCTTGGTGTTAACGTTGCTGCAGTTACGCAAAACTTTAAAGACGGCCCAATTACACGTACAGATAGACCAACTGACGTGGCGATTTCAGGTAGTGGCTTTTTTCGCGTTCAAGATAAAAATGGTGATACTTACTACAGCCGTGATGGCCAATTTTTGCGTGATAAAAGCGGTAATTTAGTCAATAACCAAGGCATGGTGGTGACAGGTTACCCAGCCAGTGTCGATGAAAAAGGCAATGTCACCATTCAAAGCGGTGGTGTGCCTGAAGGATTAAACATCCCAACGGACATGATGGATGCGAAAAAATCTGAACTTGCCAAGTTAACCATTAACTTGAACTCAGAAGACAAAATCAAAGATAAAGCCTTTGATGTTGATAAGCCTGATGATTCATCAACCTATAACTTCAGCACCACAATGACGGCGTATGACAGCCAAGGTAATACCCATGAAATCTCCGTGTACTTTGTTAAAAATGCGGACAACGAATGGACAGCTTACGCAAAAGATGCAAGTGATAAGTCTGCAAAAGAACTTGGCAAATTAGAGTTTGATGGTAACGGCAAGCTAAAAGATGCGGATAAAGCGACATTTCCTTTCAACTATAACGGCTTAAACGGTGCGGATGACGGCGTTTTAAACGTTGATTTATCGAAAACCCGCCAACAAAAAGTGAGCGAGTCCTCCGTCAGTGCCATTGATGTTGATGGTTTCCCCGCGGGTGAATACACCAGTTTCAAAATTGAAGATAACGGCTTAATCGTTGCGAACTACTCAAACCAACAAAAACGCGTGGTTGGGCAAGTGGCGCTTTCTGCGTTTGCGAACCCGAATGGTCTCGTTTCCCAAGGTGGCAACGTATGGGCATCTTCAAACGCATCGGGCAACCCGATGGATGGCGTACCTGGTGTAGGGCAGTTCGGTAAATTAACCAGCGGTGCATTGGAATCTTCCAACGTGGATATGAGCCAAGAGCTTATCAGCATGATTGTGATGCAGCGCAATTACCAATCAAACGCGCAAACCATCAAGACGCAAGACCAAATGTTACAAACTTTGGTTAACTTACGATAAGCCTAGAGGGTGGCCATGGATCACGTCATTTATACCGCAATGGGGGGAGCGCGTCATGCGCTTGAGAACCAAGCGGTGGTTTCCAACAACATTGCTAATGTGTCTACCGCAGGGTTTAAAGCGCAGCTCTCTGCCATGCGCGCAGTGCCCGTGAATGGGGATAGCGCGCAAACCAGAACCTTGGTGGTTTCTTCAACCCCTGGCGCGGATATGAGCCAAGGGCCGCTGAACTACACAGGTAAGCCAACAGATGTTGCGTTAAACGATAAGCATTTTTTGGCGGTTGAATTAGCCGATGGCACAGAAGCGTATACCCGAAATGGGAATATCCAAATTTCGGGCGAAGGTGAGTTAGTGATTGGTGAACGCCGTCTGCAAGGCGATGGCGGGCCAATTAACGTCCCGCAAAATGCAGAAATCACTATTGGCATGGATGGCACCATCACCGCATTGCTGGCGACGGATCCGCCAACTATGTTGGGGCAAATCGGCCGTTTGAAAGTGGTTGAAGCGCAGCCGCAAGACTTAATTCGCGGGGAAGATGGGCTTTTCCATTTATCCCCTCAGGGGCAAGCCGCGAATGGCAATGTATTGCCACTGAGTGACCGTGCGGTTGTGACGTCTGGTGTGATTGAGGGAAGTAACGTCAATGCCGCCGAAGCGATGGTGTCGATGATAGCCAATGCAAGGCATTTTGAAATGCAAATGAAGGTGGTTCGCAGTGCGGATGAAAATGCCCAACGCGCCAACCAATTGCTTGCCGTCAGCTAAATTCAGTAAGGAATAATTATGATCCGTTCATTATGGATTGCAAAAACTGGGCTTGATGCTCAACAAACTAACTTAGACGTGATTTCCAATAACTTGGCGAACGTTAGCACCAATGGTTTTAAACGCCAACGCGCGGTTTTTGAAGATTTAATGTACCAAAATATTCGCCAGCCAGGGGCGATGAGCTCTGAACAAACCTCTTTGCCATCAGGGCTACAACTGGGGACAGGGGCACGCCCCGTTGCGACTATGCGTATTCATGGTCAAGGTGCCTTGAATAAAACGGGCACCACAACGGATATCGCCATTAAAGGCCAAGGTTTTTTACATGTACAAATGCCTGACGGCACAGACGCTTATACTCGTGATGGGGCATTACAGCCTAACCAAGATGGCCAGTTAGTCACCTCCAGCGGCTATCAAATCGTTCCTGCGATCACCATCCCAGATAATGCCAACAGTTTAACGATTGGGCGTGATGGTACGGTATCTGTCACCGTTTATGGCGATAGTCAACCTCAGCAAATCGGCCAAATTACGCTGACAACCTTCATTAACGATGCAGGGTTGGAAAGTATGGGGGAAAACCTCTATATGGAAACAGCGAGCTCAGGTGCGCCGAATGAAAGTGCGCCGGGAACCAACGGTGCCGGTCTGCTTTATCAAAACATGCTAGAAACCTCTAACGTGAATGTCGCCGAAGAGTTGGTCAATATGATCCAAACTCAGCGTGCTTACGAGATTAACAGTAAGGCGGTTTCTGCATCAGACCAAATGCTTCAGCGTTTAACGCAACTGTAATTGGTTTTGTATAGGCGCTCATGGGGTTCCTGTGAGCCCTATGAAAGACATCTCTTTGGGATGAACAACGTACACAGCAGCAAAAGAGTAGCATAATGATTGAAAGCGGCCTTATTTCCCAACAGCAAAAAACAGCGTTGCAGATGCGTTTGACTGCACCTAAACAGGTATGGTTACTTGCCGTTTTGGTTTTAGCCACCAGCGGTTGTGCTCACATTCCATCTCGTCCGTTAGTGGATACACAAACGACGGCTATTCCTTCTGCCCCTACAGCACCTTCCCCAAACGGTTCGATATTTCAAAGTGCCCAGCCTGCTTATTACGGTTATCAGCCGCTTTTTGAAGATAGGCGACCGCGTAATGTTGGCGATATTCTAACCATTAATTTGCAAGAAAATGTCAGCGCCAGCAAAAATTCCTCTGCCAATGCGAATCGCAGCGGTAAAACGGGGTTCCTTGCCGCGATATTACCTGGCTTTATGCAAGGGTGGATCGGTGGCAACAACACCGAACTGGATATCAAAGGAAACAGTGACTTTAGCGGTAAAGGTGGTGCAAATGCGAATAACACCTTTAAGGGAACCATTACGGTGACCGTCGACCAGTTACTGGCGAATGGCAATTTACATGTAGTGGGTGAAAAACGCATCGCAATTAACCAAGGCACTGAATCTATTCGTTTTTCGGGAGTGGTTAACCCACGAACTATTGGCTCAGATAACCATGTGAGCTCCACACAAGTGGCGGACGCTCGCATCGAATATGTTGGCGATGGTTATATCAACGAATCGCAAAATATGGGCTGGCTACAACGCTTTTTCTTAAATGTTTCGCCTTATTAATTAAACATTAGCGAGTAACGGCCGAGAGAATTCAATGAAAAACAACGTATTAATTTTGCTATCACTGTTTTGCTTTTTTACCTTTTCGGCGCACAGTGAGCGTATTAAAGATTTAACCACCGTTCAGGGGGTGCGCGATAACGCGTTGATTGGCTACGGTTTAGTGGTGGGTTTGGATGGCACGGGTGACCAAACCATGCAAACGCCGTTTACCACGCAAAGCTTAAATAACATGTTATCTCAGATGGGGATCACGGTGCCACCTGGCACGAATATGCAGCTTAAAAATGTGGCAGCGGTGATGGTCACGGCAAAACTGCCGCCTTTTGCACGTACAGGGCAATCGGTGGATATCGTGGTGTCTTCTATGGGGAACGCGAAAAGTTTACGTGGTGGCACACTCTTAATGACGCCATTAAAAGGCGTGGATGGACAAATTTATGCCATGGCACAGGGTAATATCCTCGTGGGTGGCGCAGGGGCAAGTGGTGGCGGTAGTAGCATCAAAGTTAACCAACTTAACGGTGGGCGCATTACTGGCGGGGCGACTATTGAACGCGAGCTGCCAAGCAGTTTTGGGCAAAGTGGTGCTATTAACCTGCAATTAAACGAAGACAGCTTCACATTAGCGCAAGATATCGCAGACGCGGTCAATCGTATGGGCGGGATGGGAACGGCTAGCGCATTGGATTCTCGTACAGTGCAATTATTAGTGCCTGCAAACAACCGAGACCAAGTGCAGTTCCTCGCTCGGGTACAAGAGCTGAATGTTCGCACGCCAATGGCAGAGGCCAAAGTGATCTTAAATTCACGGACGGGCTCAGTAGTGATCAATCGCAGTGTAACACTGGAAAGTTGCGCGGTAGCTCACGGCAGTTTGGCTGTCACCGTGGAAAGACAAACTCAAGTTAGCCAGCCAGATACACCGTTTGCGGGCGGACAAACTGTGGTAACACGTAACACCAGTGTCGGCGTACAAGACCGCGGTGGCGCGTTGCAAAAAGTCAATGCCAGCGTGCAGCTCAACCAAGTGATTCAAGCACTGAATACATTAGGGGCAACACCAAACGACTTAATGTCGATTTTGCAAGCGATGGAAAGTGCAGGCTGTTTACGTGCGAAACTGGAGATTATCTAATGGGCGATATGCAGCTATTGCAAGGTGCGGCGTTCGATTTACAGTCGCTAAGTCAGTTAAAGGGCGAATTGAATAAAAACACGGAGCAAGGGCTGCGCCAAGTCACGCAGCAATTGGAAGCAACATTTGTCCAAATGATGCTAAAAAGCATGCGTGACGCACTCCCACAGGATGGCCTATTTTCCAATGACCAAACCCGTATGTTGACCAGTATGTATGACCAGCAAATTGCCCAAGACCTCTCCCAAAAAGGGTTAGGTTTTGGGGAGATGATGTACCAGCAACTGACGCGTGATCAACACACGTCAAGCGTCCCAAATTCCAACAGTTTATTGCCATTTGATGAAAAAACGGTGCAATCCTTACCGCCATTTAATATGGAACAGATGATGCGCCATTTTGCCCCGATGGGGGATGCGCTTTCTGCACCTTTGAAAAAAATCAAAGCGTTATCCCTTAACAGTAGCAACTTTATTAGCCGTTTGATTGAACCTGCTAAAGCCGCCAGTAAAGACAGTGGTATTTCCCATTTGCTGGTATTAGCACAAGCAGCGCTGGAAAGCGGTTGGGGGCAAAGGGAAATATTAAAAATGGATGGGAAAACCAGCCATAACTTATTTGGTATTAAAGCAGGGAAAAGTTGGCAGGGCCCTGTCACTAATATCATGACGACGGAAGTGATTAACGGCCAAACGATCAAAATGCGCGATGATTTTCGTGTTTATGGTTCATATGAAGAGGCCATTGCGGATTACATCAGTTTATTGACGGATAACCCACGCTATAAAGACGTCAAAAAAGCACCAACGCCTGAAATTGCGGCACGTCGTTTACATCAAGCAGGTTACGCCACAGACCCAGGTTATTCCGATAAATTAATCACCTTAATTAATCAAATACGAGGCAACCAGCCTGCGGCAAATACTTCAGCATCACGTGCTGTACAGGCTTATACCATCGACTTAAATGATATTTTCTAAAATACAGAATTTATACGTGTTAGGGCTAAATAATTACGTCGATTTTCCGATAACTAAATATGCTCTAAATAATTTGAGTTGCTATCGCCGACATTGTGTCAGCCAATGAACGCGATACGCACCCAGAACAGGAAAGCTTATGCTGAACAATGTAATGAATAATGCGCTCAGTGGTGTGAATGCTGCACAAGGCGGGCTAAGTGTGATTTCTAACAACTTAGCCAACGCTGGTGTGGGATATTATCACCGCCAAAGTGCTGTTTTCGGGGAGAATCCCGGTACGATGACACCGAGTGGCTATTTTGGTAACGGCACGTATTTCAGCCATGTTCGCCGTGAGTTTGATGAATTTATCAATGCACAGTACAGCCAAGCGCGTGCGCGCAGTGGTGACTACGAAGCGTACGTTAAAAACTGTAATAAAGTCGATGATTTGCTAACCAATGATATCGAAGATATCTCCAGCAATATTGGCAGCTTCTTCACGTCATTAGATGCGGCAACTAGTGATGCCAGTGATAAAACATTAATTGATGTTTTTCTTGGTAACTCTAATGCGTTGGTGAGCCAATTTAAAGAAGCAGACAGACGCTTACAAGAAATGGAGCGTGATGTTAATCGCCAAATCGAAAACAAGGTGAAAGACATTAACATCTACGCTGAGAAAATTGCAGGTTTAAACCAGCAAATTTCCCGTGTGCGTTCTGTCAGTGGCTCGGAACCTAATGACTTGCTTGATGTGCGAGATCGTTTAGTTAACGAAGTAAATTCGTTAATTGGCGTCAAAGTGATTGAGCAAAATGGCAACTATAACGTCACGTTTGCGAATGGCTTGCCATTAGTTACGGGGGAAAAAGCAAACCGTTTAGAAGCTGTGCCATCATCAAAAGATGATAGCCGCTTTAGCATTGGTTTTGTTGGCGCAAATGGCCAAGCCCGTGAAATTCCTGATGAATCTTTCCGTGGTGGAGAGCTCAGCGGTATCTTGCGTTCACGTCAAGATGTTATCGACCCCGCGTATCAAAAACTCAATAAGCTTGCGCTAGTTTTTGCTACCAAATTCAACGAAGTCCACAGTAAAGGCTATGATGCCAGCGGTAAAACGGGTGAGAACTTCTTTGAAATCGGTAAAGGCAATGTGGTGAGCAATACTCACAACACAGGCAAGGCTGATTTCGACTTAAAATACAGTGATGTTTCCAAAGTTACTGGTAGCAACTATGACATTCGCTTTGGTGATGATGGGTGGAGTGTTACGCGCTTGCCTGAAGGCACCAAAGTTGCTTTAGATGATGATTCAACCGCAACGACACTGAAATTTGAGGGTATTGAAATTAATATCAGCAACAGCAGCGCGCAAAAAGGGGATTCATTCCTCGCGAAGCCTGTCAGTGGCGTGATTAATGGCATGCAAACGTTGATCAGCGATGCAACAAAATTTGCCGCCGCGGGCAGCAAAGACAGCGGCCCTGGTGATAACGAAAACATCAAAGAATTGGTGAAGTTACAAGACCAAAAACTGATTGATGGCGGCTCAACGTTTTCTGATTTCTACGCGACGTTAGTCAATGATGTCGGAAGCAAAACCAAACAAGCGCAAATTGACTCTGAAACGCAAAATAAAATGACAGAGAGTTTCTATGCACAAGAGCAAGCTATCTCTGGCGTGAATATGAACGAAGAAAGTATTCAAATGCAAAAGATCCAACAATTTTTCAATGCCAATGCGCAAGTGTTGAAAACCGTGGATGATTTGTTTAATGCGCTGATGCGTGCATTCTAAGTTTTAGCGATATAATAAGGATTTAGCGATGCGTTTAAGCACAAATATGATTTATCACCAACGCCTACAAGATATGAATAATTCCCAAGCGCGTTGGATGGAAGCAGGTAGCCAATTAGCATCAGGTAAGCGAGTTAGCAAACCGTCGGATGATCCACAAGCATCATCTCAAGCGGTACGAATTAACCAATCTGAAACTCGCAATCAGCAATACGTGACCAGCCGTGGATTTGCGAAAACGGGTATGACATTACAAATGAGCATTTTGACTCAAATGACGGATGTCACCACACAGATTGATACCACGATTATTCAAGCCTCTAACCAAGGTGCTTTGAGTGATAAAGACCGCAATACATTAGCGGAGCAGTTAACAGGTTTGAAAGAACAACTGGTGGCATTGGGGAATTCCACAGACGGCAATGGGCGCTATATTTTTGCAGGTTTTAAATCGGATAAACCGCCTTTTGAAATTAACGCCGATGGGGATGTGCTCTATCACGGTGGTGATAAAGCGGTAATGCAGAATGTCTCCAGCGACCGTGAAATGACCACTTATTTCACAGGTGCTCAGGTATTTGATACAGACAGTAGTAATGTTGTGAATGTTTTCAAAGCATTAAATGCAGGTATTGACGCGTTAAAAATCCCACAGCAAGATGCACCTCAAGCGGATTTAGACCGTGCGCAAGAAGGGATGGATGAAGCCAACCGTGGCATTAAAGCGGCACTAGACCAAATTTCCAATATTGAAGCAAAACAAGGCTTACAACTACAAGAAATTGATAAGTTGGATTTTTTAGCAGATACGCGTTCAATTCAAAATGCTGCTCGTAAAAGTGAGTTGCTTGAGACTAACTGGACAGGCACCACCACGGATTACTATAAAGAAAAAGCGATGTTTGAAGCCTCACAAAGTATTTTCAAAGATTTAAACAGCATGTCTTTATTTGGTAGTCGTTAATCATCTAATACTTGAGTTCTACTCAACCGCGCTTTGCCGTTATTGGAGCGCGGTTTTTTTGTTTTAATTAATTATCGAATTATTAAATTAAAGTGTTGTTATCTGATTTTTTTATGTTGAAAGTATACTATTCAATGTTATTTAAATTGGTGATGGTATTGTTTTTTTTAAATATTCTCTGCGCGTAAATATTTATTTTTGGTTATGAGAAAGGTCGAATTTTATATTGCAATTTGATGCTGTGGAAATACATTGAGATTTTATAATTTATTTGTGTGATTATTTGTTTCACAGTGTGAAATATAATATATAGATGTTAAAAAAAAGAGATGGACAGTATTGGTTATATAAGATTATTATCAACTTGCTATAGCGTATTTAAATAATGCTATTGATTCTTCGAAAGGAAAATTTAATTCTCAATAGAGGTCTTATGGAAAAATTCAAAACTGTTATACAAGAAAATTCTGCAAATTTAAAAATTAAAAAAGATAGTGATGTATCTAAACTACTTGAATATATCAGAGGGGGGAAGTCTGAAGCTGCTGGAGGATGGGTTAATTTCCAATGGAAAAACACTTGGTAATATAAGTGCGGCTATGGCCGCATTTTCAATTAATTAAATAGTTAGTTATTATGCTAAAAATCAAACATTTTGAAGTTATACTTAAAATTAGTGAACGTTGTAATTTAAATTGTTCATACTGCTATATATTTAATATGGGAAGTGAATTAGCGCTAAATAGTGCTCCAGTTATATCCAATAATACAATAATAGAACTTAAAAGTTTTCTAGAAAGAGTGGCAGAAGAAGTTGAGCACAATGTAATACAAGTTGACCTACATGGAGGTGAACCTTTGATGCTCAAAAAAAAACGATTTATTTATCTTTGCGAAACTCTTCGTTCAGGAGACTATAAAGGGGCTGAGTTTCGTATTGGGTTACAGACTAATGCTACATTGATTGATGATGAATGGATCGAAATATTTGAAAAATACAAAGTATCTGTAAGTATTTCTATTGATGGGCCAAAGCATATAAATGATAGACATCGTTTAGATCACAAAGGGCGTAGTTCATATGAAGCAACAATGAATGGATATCAAATGTTATACTCAGCAGCGGAGAATAGAAAAATTCTTCCCATGCCGCCAATACTATCAGTCATCAATCCAGATGCTAGTGGTGAAGAACTTTTCGAATATTTTTACCATGACATGAAATGTAGAAAATTTGATTTTCTCCTTCCGGATAATAACTATGTAAATGCAGTCAATACAGAAGGAATCAAACGTTTTCTAGTTGAGATTTGCGATGCTTGGTTTGAGCAAAATGATCCAGAATGTGATATACGAATTTTATCAGCCTACCTTAGAATTTTAACTGGTGCTGAGGATTACATAGTCCTAGGGGTTACTCCTCAAAATGAATTACATCAAACAATAGCTATAACAGTGACCTCTACAGGCTATATCTATGTTGATGATACGTTACGTTCAACACTTTCAGACATCTTTGTTCCAATAAGTCATATTAGAGATGCTTCCTATCAAAAAATTGTTAATAGTCTTCCGATGCGAGAACTGAGTAAAATAGAATCTTTTTTACCTGAAGATTGTCATGGATGTATTTGGAAATCAGTTTGTGCAGGTGGGAGACCTATTAATAGATACTCACAAGATAGTGCTTTCAAGAAAAAGACAATTTACTGTGATGCAATGCAGTCATTCCTCAGCCGTGGAGCAGCATATCTTATAAATCTAGGTATAAGTTCGAATGAAATAGCAAAAAATATAGGGATTGATAAAAATGCATAAATATTTATTTATTCTATTTTTTATTCTTGCCTCATCAATGAAACTTGTTTGGGCTGATATTCGTGTTCCTATTACCTTTGATGAAAAGAACATGCCATTAATATCTATGAATATCAATGGTCATGAAATTGACCGGATATTTATTGATACAGGAGCATCAAATGCTTTTTATTTTCCTAAAACTATCTTCGATTTAATTATTCCTAATTTTAATAAACGTGAGGCAGTCGTACAAAATTCTATTGATGTTTTTGGCCATAAAATTTCAACGGTTATGTCGAGAGGGGGGGATGTTAAAATTAATGGTGAAGTATTTAAAAATATGAATGTGGAAATATTAAAACCATGGGGTAAAGGAATGATAGATGAAAATGGAGAATATATTATTAATGGAGTGTTAGGGCTGGGTATTATGAATGGCAATAAAACACTGGTTATCGACTATATTTCAAACATTCTAATAATAACAAATGATTTAAATAAGATTCTTGATGGTTATAATTGGTATTCTTTAAATTACATTCGAACAAAACAAGGGTTTATGGTTGATGTAATATCTGATAGTAATGAAAAGTATAGGATGGTAATTGATACAGGAGCCAGTCATTCAGTTATCTTTACTGGTACTGAAAAAGGCTGTGTTAATGCTTCAACATCTTGCCCAAAAAAAATAATTACAACACCAGACTCGACTAATATTAATGCATTATTATTTCAAGTTAAAGATAGTAGGATAGATTTTGATGGGTTGCTTGGTTATGATTATTTGTCAAATAGAATATTAGTTATAACAGATAATCAAATATTGATAAGTTTTCCTAAACATAATAATTAAAAGTTATTGTTTATGGATATATTTCGTAAGGAAGCTATTGCTAGTAATAAAGATAATTGGATCGGCAGAAACTCTAGAAGTATCCCGAAAGCATATGGAATACCTCTTTTTCTAAGTTTTATAATTATTTTCGTACTGTTTCTTTTAATTGTTAAAGGTACTTATAGTATTAGTATCGAAGCTTCTGGGTATGTTGCTTTTAATCCTAATGCTTACTCTCTAATTGCACCTATGGATGGTACGGTAGAAGAGGTAGAGGTTTTTGACGGACAATATGTTAGTGTGAACAAAAAAATAATGCGTATTAATAATAAAATTAAAGGTACATCAGGGGTGGTTTCAAAAGAGAAAAGGAAAAATCTAAATAATAGAATGAAACTATTTAATGAAAAAATCACTCTATTAAATAAAAAAAAGAGATGGAAGATTATTAAAATTGTCAGAAGCTATTTTGAATAAGAAAAATGAATTGAGAAATATTGAGCTTGTTTTTCGATTAATTGGTGGATGCATGACCGGGTTAGTTGCATGTACGGTTATTTATGGCGGTGCACAATTAATTGAAAATGGTTTTTTCACTATGGGTATTTTATTTGCTTTTATGGTATATGCAGATACATTCATACAGAGAACTATAAATGTATGTGATGTAATATATGAATTTAAAATGTTGACTATACATACAGATAGACTTAGCGATGTGTTTTTTACTGAAAGTGAATACTCAGAAACGAATTATATTGAGGATGCTTCTGAAAATTTTGACGGTACATTAGAAATATTTTTATTGTCTTTCGCTTATTCAAATTATGAGCCTTTTATTTTTAAGAATGTATCTTTTACTATTGAGAAAGGAGAAAGTGTTGCATTTGTTGGTGTATCAGGATGTGGAAAATCCACATTGCTACATGTTATCGCATCTTTACTTACACCGACAAAAGGAGAAATTCGGTTTAGTAAAATTCCAATATCGAATATTGGAATTGAGGTGTATCGTAAATATATTTCTTATGTTCAACAAGATGATTTTTTATTCTCCGGAACATTAATGGATAATATTACCTGTTTTTCTGAACAGGTAGATATTGAATTTATGTATGATTGTGCAAGGATTGCATCTATTCATGATGATATTATTAATATGCCTAATGGGTATTGTTCCATAGTTGGTGACATGGGGAGTATGCTTTCTGGAGGGCAAAAACAAAGAATATTCCTTGCGCGTGCACTTTATAGAAGACCTAAAATACTCATTTTAGACGAATCTACCTCAGCTCTTGACATAAAAAATGAAAGAAATATAAATGCAGCGATTAAGGCCATGAAGATAACTCGTTTATTTGCTGCGCATCGCTTAGATGCTATTTCTGTTGCAGATAGAGTTTTTGATATGACTACTGGAATTATGATGACACCACAGGAATATTTATATTCTTTAAAAGTCAATAATGACTCATATATATAAATCGTAAAGGTAAGTTAGATTAATTGCTTTATGGTGATCTTGAGTAAATACTTAAACAAATCAAACCTCAATGAGGGCTGTTTAAATGCGGATTCACTGCCGCAGAAACGGCTTAGAAGGCCGTTGCTAATGATTAATTATCGACACTCAAACAAACAAATTAAACATCAGAGAGAGCTGCTCAAATGCTTGGTGGATAAGCCGTTCGGTGTAGCGGGGGAGAATTGAAATAATCAACCCTAACATACTGATGCCAATGGTCAGTGTCAGTGGGAAGCCGACCACAAATACCGACAGTTGTGGAGTCATACGGTTTAAAATACCCAGCGCAAGGTTAAGAATTAAAAATAAGGTAATAAACGGTAAGGCTAACATTAACCCATTAATAAATATGGTATTGGCGAATTGAACGAATACCCAAAAACCATCACGATTTAATGGTGCGGTTTGAATTGGGATAAGCTCAAATGAATTGACCACAATATAAATAAGCCACAAGTGCCCATCGAAAGCGAGAAACAATAAAATGGTAATTACATTGAAAATACGCCCTAAAATTGGCATGTTTGGGCCGCCAGTTGGGTCAAAAAAGGTGGCGAACGACAACCCCATTTGCAAACCAATCACTTCCCCTGCATGACGAACTGCCGCAAACGCCATCTGCATGGTTAAGCCCATTGCGATGCCAATCACCATTTGTTGCACTATCACCCACAAGCCCATTGCCGAAAATAACGGAATATTTACGACGGGAAGTTGCGGCGAAACAATCAAGACAACAAAAAAGGCAAGGGCGACACGAACCTTGGTAATGGCTTGTTTTTCATTGAAAAAAGGCGCTGTACCCAGCAGCGCTAAGAGGCGTATAAATGGGTAAAAACCTTGGCTAAGCCAGAGGGTCAGGGTTTCGCTGGTAATGGTTAGCATCGTTAGCCAATGATGAAGGGTAAATTACTAAGCAAAGTGCGCATGTAGTCAATCAGTAGATTGAGCATCCACGGGCCAGCAATAATGATCACCGAAATCACGGATAAAATTTTGGGAATAAAAGATAACGTCATCTCATTAACTTGGGTGGCAGCTTGTAACAGGCTGATAATCAAACCTGCTGCGAGGGCGGCAAGTAATAACGGCGCTGCTAGCATTAGTGCGATTTTCATCGCTTCTGTTCCCATCGCCATTACGGATTCAGGTGTCATAATTGTTCCTAATTAAAAAAGCTTTGCGATAATGAGCCAAGCAATAATTGCCAGCCATCGACGAGAACAAATAACATCAGCTTAAATGGCAATGAAACTGTTGCTGGGGGAACCATCATCATCCCCAATGCCATCAAGACGCTGGCGACCACTAAGTCGATGATCAAAAACGGAATGAAAATCGTAAAGCCTATTTGAAAGGCGGTTTTTAGTTCACTGGTAATAAACGCAGGGACTAAAATACGCAGTGGTACATCTTTGGCTTCTTGGATATCTCCCACCTTGGCGATACGTGCAAATAACGCAAGGTCAGATTCGCGCGTTTGCCCTAGCATAAAAGTACGTAACGGTGCCGTGCCTTTTTCCAGAGCTGTCTCAAGGCTGATTTTATCTTCGCTAAAAGGCTGATAAGCTTCACGATAGACTTGGTCTGCAACAGGGGACATCACGAAAAAAGTCAGAAACAGCGCTAAGCCAAGCAGCACTTGGTTAGGTGGGGCAGATGGTGTCCCTAACGCATTTCGTAGCAAGCCCAGCACGATAATGATGCGTGTAAAACTGGTCATCATTAACAGTAGTGCGGGGATAAAGCCTAATAACGTTAAAAACAGCAAGGTTTGGACGGGTAACGACCAAGTTTGTCCGCCATCAGCTAAACTGTGGCTGATGACCGCAGGTAACGCTGCAAAAGCGGAATGGGGTAAAGCAAACAGAAGCGCAGCAACAAACAACGCGTTTTTTACAAGTGACATGCGAGCTTCCGATTACTTATACAAAGGAGTCACTGACGCTGCATGGTTCGCAGCATCTTGTTTTTTCTTGAAAACAGATTGAAACGTCAGTGGTTCATTTATTGAAACGGGTAAATGCTCAGTTTGTACAGGGTATTGATGTAGCACATTGATATTTTGCGCCGTCACCCCAAGAACTAAACATTCATTATTCACTTCGACCACGACAACCCGTTCTTTATTACCTAATGAGCAACTGCTTTTGACTTTTATCAGCGAGTCTTTGCCAAATTTTTTCGGGGCGAATCCCAATTTTTTAACCAACCAAGCACCTGCGAGGATCAGCAAAATAATGCCACCGAGTGAACCTGAAATTTGTACCAAGCTATCATTTTGGTTAATGGCTGGTGCATTCGGCTCACTGAGCGAAATCGTATTGGATAAAAATGGCGCTGTTTGCGGCTGCGTTATGGGTTCGATTTGCGAAAACATTGTCATTGGCAATTGCTCTTGTATTTTAACGACTCAAGCGGCGCATACGTTCTGAAGGCGTAATGATGTCAGTAATACGGATACCGTAATTATCTGAAACCACGACAACTTCACCCTGCGCAATTAAATAGCCGTTGATTAAAATATCCAGAGGTTCGCCCGCTAAACCATCTAAAGACACCACAGAGCCTTGGGATAAACTCAGCAGTTTTTTAATGGTCATTTTGGTGCGACCTAGTTCAACCGACAGGCGAACGGGAATGTCCATAATCATGTCGATATCGGAGAGCTGATTTAATGGGTTTTGCCCATCAAAGTTATCAAAAGCCTGTGCACCAGCAGAGGCGGATTCCGCTTTTTTTTGCTGTTCTAACGCTTCAGCCCACAGGTCTTCACTGTCGTGATTGGTTGATGCATCAGGAGAGTTCTTCGCCTCACTCATTGGTACTTTCCTCATCTAGAGTGTTTAAAACAGGGTTAATCAAATGTTCTACACGCAACGCATATTGGCCATTTTGAGTGCCGTATTGACTGGTCAACACAGGTACGCCATCGACATTCACCATTAGGCGGTCTGGCTTCTCAATGGGGATAACATCCCCTTTTTGCAGTTGCAGTAAGCGAGAAATTCGCATTGGAATGTCAACAAAGTTGGCAACCAACTCAAGTTCAGAACGTTTAACTTGGGTCACAAGGTTAGAGACCCATGCTTCATTTTCCTGATGCCCTTGCTCCACGGGTGGGTTGATTAAACGCTCACGCAATGGCTCAATCATGGCAATAGGGATACAAATGCTGAATTCACCCACCGTGTTGCCAATCTCAACTAAAAACGGTGTAGTCACGACAATGTCGTTTGGTGAAGTGGTGATATTGGTAAATTTAACTTGCACCTCAGAACGTACATATTCCACTTCGATATCAGCAATGGGCTTCCATGCATCACGATATGCGCCCAGAGCTAATTTCAACATGCGGTTAATAATACGTTGTTCCGTATTGGTAAACTCTTTACCTTCTTGGCGAACAGGGAAACGACCATCGCCACCAAATAGGTTATCCACAGCGATATACACTAACGCGGGTTCGAAGGTAAATAGGGCCGTGCCTCGCAAAGGTGGCATATGAATGAGATTTAAGTTCGTTGGCACGGGTAAGTTGCGAGCAAATTCATGATAAGGCTCGATTTTAATGCCACCAACGGTGATGTCTGGGCTACGGCGTAACATGTTAAACAGCCCCATGCGGAACTGACGGGCGAAACGCTCATTAATGATTTCAAGGGATTGCATTCGCTCACGAATAACCCGACGTTGGGTATTCGGGTCATAAGGGCGAACGTGGTCTTTCCCTTGCATTTCAGGTGCAGGCGTGTTGCTTGATGGCGCATCATCATTAAGAAGCGCATCAATTTCAGCCTGAGATAAAATATTATCGCTCATGAATATTACCGCAGAATAAAAGTCGTAAATAACACATCTGAAATATCCTGATCGGTATCGCCAGGGATCAGGGTTGGGGTGAGCGTTTGCTTAATTTCTTTCATTAGCTGCAACTTACCATCATGATTTTCAATGTTTTTGGCTTTTTGCTCAGACAAAAGTAGTAGTAAGCGACTGCGAACTTCAGGAAGGTATTCATGAAGTTGCTTGCGAGATTTTTCATTCGCAAGGCGCAATGTTACGTGGATATAAAGCACGCGGTCAGGGCCATCAACACCCGCTAAGTTCACCGTAAAGGGCTCTAATTCCATAAAAATTGGCTGCGGCATATTCGGGCGCTTTTCGTCCTCACTTGCCGTTTGAGTGTCTTGCTGTGTCGTCCACCAGGTGTACCCACCAAAACCAGCACCCGCGAGGGCAACAAGGGCGAACAGAATGAGTAACCCTTTATTCGAACGTTTAGATTCTTTGCGTGACGACATGTTAGCTGAATTCCTGTTTCTTGGATGCTAAACCCAAATGGGTTTTTTCTTTATGATCTCTAGCATTATGGCTTGCTTGCTGAGAGTTAAAGGAGTGAAAAACGAAACAAAAAGGCGGTAACTCGGCGCTTTAGTTGTGAAATCACCGCATTTTGTTTATTAATTATGCAAAGGTACTGATACCACCTTGGCGCACTTGGGTGGTTTTAGCCGAAACAGTGGCATTGGCTTCACTGATGCCAACTACGCCAACCGACGGATGTGTTGCTTGAATTTGCCCATCACGATGCTGTTGTGAGCCTTGTTGTGAACCATCGGATTGGTGGTTTAAGTTCTCCTGCCCAACAGAACCTTGTGCCAGATGAATGCCACTTTCTTGTAGCGCACTGCGTAGCACTGGCATCATCGACTCCATCGCTGCGCGAACATGGCTATGAGGCGACACAAAATGCATCACCGCTTGGTTATCTTCGATACGTAAATGCACATTGAGTGAACCTAATTCTTCAGGGTGTAAACGAATTTGTGCTTGGGAAACCCCTTGGCGTGAGAAAAACAGCATGTGCTGGCTTAACTGCTGTTGCCATGCTTCACTGCCTAGTTGACTGGTTAAATGCAGGGTTGGCGCTGCTGTTGGCGCATTCATCGCCGCAGCTTGAACCGTTGAGGTCGTTGGCATCATACTGATTGGCTGCGTATTGGTATGGTGCGAGGCGCTGGAGGTAAATGCTCCCGTGTCCGTTTGCAAGGTAAACGCGCCTTTTGCTGTTTGGCTTAACGTTTCGTTCGTTACTGTTTGCATGTTAGTAAGGGGGTCTTTGTCGCTAACTTTTTTGTTCAACGGCATAAAGTCTTGAGTTAGGTTTTTCCCACGGACATCTCGTGGGTTATCAAGTGCAAAAAGCGGTTGATCGCGGCGCTCTTCTTTTTCATTCTTAATCACGGTGCCTAAAGCAGGGGCTTCATCTTCACCCGCTAATTGCAATTGCGACCCTTCAAGGTGCTTGCCATCATCAGGTAACACATCATGAGTACCTTGGTTAAGCTGCTGCATGCGCTGGGTAAATGCCCCAAGCGTGGAGTGAGTTTCTGGCGTCGTTAAAGGTTTCGCCGTTAATTGCGCTTGATTGCTTAACGATTGCTTTAAGTTATTGAGCCAAGATTGCTCATTGGCTTCTTTACCTGTTAATAAATCAGCATTCAATGCAGTTTGTACACTATCTGGGCGCAAATTACGGCTAAAGTTTAGTTGCTCTATCGTGTTTTCCGCACTTTTTTGCAAGACACTCGTTGGTTCAGCGTTTTTTTCATTTGCACTGGTCAGTTTATTATCGACAATCTCTTTGTTGACAGATTTTTCGTCGATAGGCGGGGTAACCGTGCTTTCTTTAGGGGCAGGCTGTTGGTTATCCAACACTGCTTGGAAAGGCAGGGCGGGTGCTTGGTTTTCATCAATGCGTGATTCATTTTGTTGCGCGTTATTGTTTTTAGCTGGCGCAAGTGTTGGTACGCTATTGGCGTTGATGTCCATCTATTGTGGTCTCCGTAAAGTCGCGCGTTGAGCAAATTCATCCATTTGCTTTTGCTCTAAGCGATTTTGACGTTGGTATTCAGTTTGTTCAGCGCGTTGAATTAAGGTATCGAATGCATTGACGCGTTGTTGTTTTTCTTGCCAATGGCGGTTGGCATCGTTAACGCGTTGTTCCCATACATTAAGCTGCTGCTGTTGCTGTTCGATGGTCAGCTCTAAAGTGACCAAAAACTGTTGGTAATTCTGCCATTTATCTGATGCCATCCCGCTGTGTAGCGTTTGGTTTAGCTTTTGTCGGTATTCAGACTGGTAGTTTTCCAACATATGTAGTTGTTGCGCCATTTGCGTGTGTGTTTGGCGCACTTGAGCTAACACTTTTGCGGCCTCTTCAGAGGCTTCCTCAGCTAAGCTGAGTAAAGTTGTCAACGCATTGTTTTTGGCCATTTATCCTCTCATTACTCGTTGGGAACAACTTGCATCAGCTGTTCGCAAGCGGTTTGATAGTCACAACGCTCATCAATATCTTGCTGTAAAAATGCCGACATCCGTGGGTAATACTGAATAGCGGTATCCAACATGGGGTCGCTCCCCATGGCATATGCCCCCACATTGATTAAATCGCGGTTACGTTGATAACTAGACGTTAACTGTTTAAACCGCTGAATTTTTCGATAATGTTCTTTGGGAATTAATTCGGTCATTGCACGGCTAATAGAGGCTTCAATATCAATAGCAGGGTAATGCCCAGATTCGGCTAACGAGCGAGAAAGCACGATGTGACCATCAAGGATCGCGCGGGCAGAGTCTGCAATGGGGTCTTGTTGGTCATCCCCTTCGGTCAAGACGGTGTAAAATGCGGTGATTGAACCGCCATTTTTACCGTTCCCCGCACGTTCAACTAGCGCAGGCAGTTTAGCGAAAACAGACGGTGGATAGCCTTTTGTCGCAGGTGGTTCGCCCACGGCAAGGGCAATTTCACGTTGTGCCATACTGTAGCGGGTGAGTGAGTCCATAATCAGCAATACGCTAAGGCCTTGGTCGCGAAAATATTCGGCAATACGCGTGGCATAAGAGGCACCTTGCATACGCAAAAGCGGCGAAACATCCGCAGGTGCAGCAACCACAACGGCACGTTTTAAGCCTTCAACCCCTAAAATATTTTCGATAAAGTCTTTAACTTCACGTCCCCGTTCACCAATTAAACCAACGACGATAATATCGGCTTGAGTAAACCGCGCCATCATACCAAGTAGTACACTTTTACCGACCCCTGAGCCAGCAAACAAGCCCATACGCTGCCCGCGCCCAACGGTGAGTAAGGCATTGATTGCGCGAACGCCCACATCCAGCACACTGCTAATCGGCGTGCGTTCTAATGGGTTGATGGGGGGCGTGATGAGCGGTGCACGGGTTTTCACTTCTAAAGGCCCCTTACCATCAAGGGGAGTGCCTTGGGCATCCAATACACGGCCTAACAGTTCATTACCAATCGGCAGTAAGCGGCTGGTTTGCCCATCCTCACCCGTTGATTGTGCATATACGCGGGCACCAGGGGCTATTCCTTCAAGGTCAGCGAGTGGCATCAGTAGCATGCGAGGGCCATTAAAACCAACCACTTCGCAAACTACCTCATCCGTGCCACCATTGATGGCGCGTTCAATAAAGCAGGTGGCACCAAGTGGCATTTTTATGCCTTCGGCTTCCATCACCAACCCCGTTATTTTGGTTAAACGGCCATAACGGCGCACCATCGGGATCCCTTTCATCCGCGATTCTAAATCGTCAAGCGAGGCAATCCAGCGTCCCAAACGTGCGGTCATGAAAGGCTCTCCGGTGCATATAAACGGCATAACTCTTGCCAACGGGTTGCGACAGTCATATCGATTTCACCATCTTCGGCGACAACACGACAGCCACCTAAGTGCAATTTCGGGTCAGCTACTAAGCGCCAACCGTGTAGGTTTAATAATGAGCCTAGATGCTGCTCTATAAGCTCAAAGTGATTCGGGTTGACGTGCAGCTCAGGTTGACCTGCAAAGATTGGTTTTTGTTGTAGTAAATGGCTGATTTCTTCAAGTAGGGCCGTGCCATCGCAAACGGTGGATTGCCCCAGCACTTGTTTCGCTGCGGTTAAGGCAATTTGCAATAATTTGGTTGTTACCACCGTATCGAAGGTATCGAGGGAGTAATTAAACTCCGACAATAATTTCTGCCAGGTTTCAATAACAGGTTGCTGTAAAGCAAGTGCTTGCTCACGCCCTTGCTCTTCCCCAGCCCGTAAACCTTGTTCAAAACCTGCTTGGTAGCCTTCTTTTTGGCCTTTTTCATAGCCTTGTTGAAACCCAGTGCGTTGGGCGTCTTCTTTAATATTATCCAGTAGGTTAATCTGCTCTAACACTTCTTTGGGCTCAAGACATGGCACTTTGGGTGTGTCAGGCTCAGGGACATCACTTAATGATGGGATAGCGGATGCGTTCAGCTCCCATTGATTAAGTTCACGTAATTTCCATGGCTGCCATTGGTCATGAGTCGGTTTTGTTTTAGACATACACGTCGTCTCCACCACCGATGGCGATTTCGCCTTTCTCGACTAAGCGGCGAACAATAAGCAGGATAGCTTTTTGCTCGTTTTCCACTTGGGACATACGCACTGGTGAGCGGGATTCCAAATCGTCGCGAACAATTTCCGCTGCACGCGCTGCCATATTGTTGAGGAAGTGGTCGCGCAGAGCTTGGTTGCTGCCTTTGAGGGCAATAACCAGCGAGTCGGTAGACACTTCTTGCAAAATACGTTGAATGCTGCGGTTGTCCACTTCGATAAGGTTTTCGAACAGGAACATTTCATCAATGATACGTTGTGCCAGTTCGCCATCGTAGTCACGCATTGCATCGATAACGCTTTCTTCTTGCTGGCTCTTCATCAGGTTGATAATTTCGGCAGCCGTTCTTATGCCACCCATTTTGCTGCGTTTGAGGTTTTGGCCATCCAGCAAATTGTTTAACACTTCGGTCAGCTCGGCAAGTGCTGCAGGTTGTACGCCACCGAAAGTCGCGATACGCAGCATAATATCGTTGCGTTGGCGTTCTTCGAACAACTCCAAAACATCGGCAGCCAGGTTGCGTTTTAAGTGAACCAAAATCGTGGCGATAATCTGTGGATGTTCATCACGGATAATATCAGCAACGGTTTGTGGCTCCATATAGTTGAGGCTTTCGATACCTGAGGTGGTTTCTTGTTTTTCAAAGATATCTTCAAGCAGGCTCGCAGCACGCTCTTCACCTAGCGCCTTGATAAGGACAGAGCGTAGGTAGTCATTGGTGTTAATGTTCAGCGCCGCAAATTGAATTGCCGACTCTTCAAACTCGGTGAGGACTTCCGCCAGTTCGTTATTGGAGATCTGGCGCATGTTAGACACCGCCATACTCAGCTGCTGAACTTCTTTTGGATTCAGGTGTTTAAATACTTCTGCAGCCTGATCTTCGCCGAGTGTCATTAACATCACGGCGCTTTTTTCTGTTCCACTTAAACTCATTACGCTTTTCCTAACCACTGACGGATAACCATTGCCACGATTTGTGGGTCTTTTTCGGCCATTTCGCGAATACGTTGACTTTGGATTTCAGCGCTAACACGTTGGCGAGTGAGACGGCGGCGAGTTTGCTCATCCATGTCTTCGTTAATTTCTTCGTCTACCACAAGTGGTGTTTTCATCTGCGTTGCTACAAACATTTCTGCATCAGTTTGAGCTTGTTGCGTTTTACGGTATTTAACCCATTGCGGTTTGATACCAAAACGCCACATAAACCAAGCAATTAGGGCAATGAGCAGAATTTTGCCGTAATCCAGCAACTGGGCGATAAATTGCGGGCTTTCCAGTAACGACGGTTCAACTTCAACTGGCGTGTCATTCGTAAATAACGAGTTGGTGATATTTAACGAGTCGCCACGTGCAGTGGAGTAGCCCATTGCTTCACGAGTTAATGCTTCAATTTGCTGCATCATCTCAGGCGGCAATGGCTTCATTTCTGCGCCATTTTCACCTTCTTGTGAATGGTAATTGACGATAACTGCGACCGAGAGCCTATCGACTACGCCAATTTGCCGTTGGGTATGACTAATTTTGCGATCCACCTCGTAATTGGTCGTTTCATCGCTTTGCGAGTTAGTCGTGTTATTACGGTTATTGGTGGTTTGCTGTGCGTCTTTATTGTCTTTATTTGTTTCAATTGGTGCAGTTGGTGCACTAACGGGTTGGTTTGATAACGCGCCTGGTACGCCACCTGTTCCGCCATTGTTATTTTGCATACTTTGGCTGTTTTGGCGGGAACGGATAGCGGCGCTATTTGCTGCTTGGTTTGGTTTATATTCTTCTGAGGTTTGTTCTACCTTGGAGAAATCCATTTGTGCGGTGACTTGTGCATGAATATTTGCACGACCCACTAATGGAGAAAGAATATCTTCAATGCGCTGTTTAAGATGGGATTCCATCTCTTTGGTCATTTTAATTTGCGCACTGTTAGCGGATTGCTGGCTGTTATCGTTATTGGTGAGTAAGCGACCCGCTTGGTCAACAATAATGACATTTGTTGCTGTTAGCTCAGTGACACTGCTCGACACCATATGGACGATAGCGCTAATTTGCCCTTCATCAAGCATTCGGCCAGGCAATAAACCTACGGTGACTGAGGCGGTAGGCAATTTTTGCTCACGCACAAATAAAGTAGGTTTAGGGATAGCTAAATGCACTCGTGCACTTTGGACAGGGCTGAGTGACTCAATTGTGCGCGATAACTCACCTTCCAGCGCACGCTGGTAGTTAATTTGTTCGCTAAACTGGCTAATACCAAACTGTTCTTTATCCAACAGTTCGAAACCTGTGTTCCCCCCTTTGGGCAAGCCTGATTGGGCCAGCTTTAATCGTAACTCATGCACTTTATCGGCAGGTACTAAAATGGCGCTACCATTATCGGCGATTTGATAAGGGACGTTCATCTGCGTTAGCTGACCAACAATGTCGCCACCATCCTTAGCACTTAAGTTGCTAAGCAGGACACGGTAGTCGGGGCTGCGTAACCAGAGCAGGAGGGCAACGATAATTGCGATGGCAGCAGCGGCTGCAATCATTAGCGGTATTTTAGGATCGGCTTTAATGCGGTCAACCATTGAGGCAAACCCTTTTTTAGCCTCTCCTGTGTCTTTAGATGCGGCACTCATAAATATTCCCTGCTTGGCAGACTACTAGACGGATGAAAATACTTTTGGTGAAACAATGTTATTTCCCTCTTCGTAACGTCACTTTTTCACTTTGCTATTATTTCTTGTCTTGGGGCAATCTAATGACGGAATCAGCCTATAAATTTGGTGTTATTTATCGGCTTCAAGTTAAAAAGGGTGTGGTAGGGTAAGCTCGACGAATGAATTAGTGGTACATATTCACTATATTGAGAAGAGAACATCATGACAGTTCAAGCCATTGAAGGGGTTATTTCACAATTAAATGTGGTAGCGACGCAAGCGACTAACCCAATAAAACCTACTATTGAGCCAGTGGGCTTTGCGGATCACCTTGTTGCATCCGTTAACCAAATCAATAAAACACGCAATGATTCTGCGAAGCAAATTGAAGATTTTACCCTTGGGAAGCAAGATATTTCCCTAAATGATGTGATGGTGGATATGCAAAAAGCCAGTCTAAGTCTGCAAATGGGTATTCAAGTGCGAAATAAACTGGTTGCGGCGTATCAAGAGATTATGTCAATGCCAGTGTGATATGGTTATCTATTTGAATTAAAAAGAGTGTTATTAATTTCAATTCCATCTGGGGACACATAGGGGACATTATTACTCAATCTTTGGTTTAATAAAGAAATTTGGTCTTGGTCGTTCTCGGGCATCCAAGCGCCTGAACCATCTTTGAGGATGAGTGCCCCATTTGCGTCGCTATAAACGAAGGGTTTGCGCCTACGCTTAGCATCCAGCAGGCGTATGTGTGCCTAGTCTGGTATGATTTTCTATGCTTAACCCCTGATTTGCGAATTAATGATTTCCATATTTGCGAGAACCCACCAGGAGAATAATATTTACTAGTGCCGCCATTGACGCTTACAACGGATGGTTGAAATACAAACGTGCATTTATCTTTCCTTATTTTTTTAAATTCTCTGGTATTTACATTTATATCTATCTGCTACGTTAGCTTTGTATATGCAGATTGGTTTTTCAAGCAATTAAATGCAGCATCAACAAGATGAATGACCCTATCTGTCCCGGCACTGGTTTTGGGATATGAAAACTTGGATGGAGCAAATATGTTGCGCCTAACCATTAGTGTCTTCTCGACCATGTCTATATCTTCCCAGGCTAACAATGAAAGCAAAACACTGATCAATCTGTTTTTTTTATTTGAATAATTAAGTTTATGTTACTTATTGATATTTATAATTTAATTGTTTTTATTTGTGAAGATGGGTAACAAGTCAAAATGTGGTAGGCTGTATATTCACACAGTATTTAAACTATATTTATGAGGTGTTTTTATGGCTTATGATGATTCAAATGACAGCATAACTGTTTCAGGAAGCAATGATAGTGGCGGAAGAGGTACAGGACCTGAAGGGAACGGAGATAGTCGAGATAATGGTGTGGGTGATATTACTGTTGTTGATAACCCTAATTCATCAATTTCTTTGGATATAGCTCCAGGTGATGGAAATAGATGGACAATGACTTTTATTGGCCTTGCTATCAAAGATCCTAATAAAATGGAAACTAAAATTGAAGGTTTTGTTGATTTAAACGATAAGAAAAAAGGGGGGAATTCTACTGAAAAAAACTCATACAACAGAAATCTTCCTGTGAAAGATGCAGTTGTGACACATAAGCTTTCAAATGATTATGCACGGCATTATAACTCTATTAATCGTGATATTAAAAAAAGTAAATTTGACTCAACTAATAGGATAAATTTTTACCATCATGGTTATAATTATAGTGTTCAATTAAATGATGATGGAAAATTTACTGATTATAAAGAGCAAGAAACTGGCAAAACTAAAAACATGGATATGATGAAATATAAAGGTTTAGGTGATGCCAAGAGAAAAGAAATGGTCACAAAATTAGTAGAGCTTGAATATAAAACTCAATCATCTGAAATTCGTGATTTTTCAATTGATGTATTAGATTTTAACTATAATATTAAAATAAATAAATTTGGTGTTTTAGTTAATTTGAAAAAAACCAAATATAGTAAAGTTCTTTACTCTGAAAAGAAAGAAATTGCAAGGCAAAAAAAAGAATTAGAAAGTAAAGGAGTTAAAACAGATGCTGACTTAGACCAGTATTTAATTAGCTTTACCAATACGTTTTTTAATAATTATGAAAAAAACAAAAGTAGAGTAAAACAGCTTGAAAAAGATACTTTGCTAGATGCAAGTGCAATGATTGTCGATTCAGGAGAAAAACTAAGTGTTTTGTTAGGAAAAGAGTATAAAGTCATCTCAGATAGAATTGCTAACGATGTGAAAAATTTCCAAGGAAAAAAAATTAGAAGTTTTAATGATGCTTTAAAAGATTTGGATAAAGTATTGAAAAATCCTAATTTTAAAGTTAGTAAGCAGGATCGTAATGCGATAGCAAATGCAACTAAACAGATTCATGCAAAAACTTTGTCTGATAATTTTTATCGCTTAGGTAAAGCTTTTAAAGTTTTAGATGCAGGACTAAAAATAGAGAAAGTTTGGGAAAAAACAGCTGAGGGGTTTGATACTGGAAATTGGAAACCCCTAATGCTTGAAGTAGAAGCTATGATTTTAAGTGGATACACTGCTAGCCTGGCCTTAAGCATTACTTTTAGTACTATTAGTAGCATTGCATCTATTTTGGCGCTAGGAACATTACCTGTCGCACTTGCTAGTATTGCTGCGATTATTCTTATTAGTTATTTATCATCACTTATTGACGCCAGTCTTGTTGATAAAATTAATCACGAGCTTATTAGGGTAGCTCAGTGATAAAATATAAACTATAAAATAAAAGCCAGATTTACTTTCTGGCTTTTATTTTATAAGGGATATAAATAAAGCAAATGAGAAATAAGCAAAAACAAAAATATACTGCAGTGAAAGCTAATGAATAGTAAATTAAAAGAAGTTCTTTAGTTTTGGGTATTTTTTGAATATACCTCCAGCTTTCTGATAGATTTGTGCTATGAAAGTATGTGAAAAATATAACTAATATTACTATAAGTGTAAATGGGAAGAATGAATAAAACCAACTTTGAAAATTTATTTTTTCTAAAATATCATTGCTTAATTCTAACTTTCTCCATATACAGAAAAGAAAAAGCAAAGAAAATATAGGTGACAATTTAATGTAGTTACTAAATATAGTACTTATAACTGGATGTGTCTGAGAATATGATGAAGGGAGGCTTTGTATTTTCTCATATATAGAGTTGAGCCAGGTATTTGATAAATACTCATTGAAACTAGCAAAAAATATGGCTATCAACGGAGTCAGGCCTAAAATAAGTATAGTTATTGAATACCTCAATATATAAGTATCATTTGTTTTATTAGGCATTTTAGTCTCCATGTGAAATTGTAATTTTGGATTTTTAGTGATTATTGCTATCTAGACAATTACATAAGTATCACTAATGATAATACGAATTACTATTAATTAAAATTCATTTGTAGTTTAAGTTAAGGAGAAGCACTTGGAAGCTGATTTTCTCTTCCTCGAATCAACCAAAACCGCAGCATGGAAACACCTCAAAGAAGTTCTAGCAACAAACCAACCACACCGAATCATTATCAAGCCTTGGAAAAACAAGCGCTCACTATCTCAGAATGCCACTTTTCATTTGTGGTGCACAGAGATAAGCAAATATCTATGTAAGAACAAGTCTAATTTCACGCCTGAGACCGTCAAGGAGATGTTAAAGCATACATTCCTAGGCTATGAGGTCACTGAAATGATAGACGTCACCACGCAAGATATAAAGCGCGTCAGGACGCTATGAAAAACATCAAAGTTAGATACAGGTGAAATGTTCCACTTTATGGAGCCGGTTGAATGCTGGGTGGCGGGAATAGGTTGCCTCGTGACAATCCCAAACAATTCGGAATATATGAAACTCAAGGAGCAGCAAGAGAGATGAATATTCAACATATGATTGAGTGCGGAAAGATTTTTAAAGTAGGCGACATTATTTCATCGGTCAGAGTATCGAAAGAGGTCGGTAAGAGCGTAAATATTTCAGGCCAATTGCCTGTCTAACTCGATATTGCTCGAATATGCTAGTAAATATCAAATTACACTATCATATCATGTCAATGCCAGTGTGAGTTATTTATCTATTTGAATATTATAAATTAATGGTCTTATCGTGGCGTGTTAGTAGCAACGATAAGGCATTTTTATTCAAAATAATAATGGGCTTGAGTGACTTTGAGTTATCCAGCGATCAAATATCATAATTCCACTTTGACGATACCCATCTTATTTATACGCTAATAAAGGCTGTAAGATAACCTGCAAATAACGCCAAATATGTCTAATTTGTTGTCCTATTCATATCAAGATAGCCAATAAAAATGTGTAAAAAAAGTGCCATTGAAAACTTGAAATATTCGCTGTAAGCCTTATATAAATAATGCACCAAGCTAAAGCATGACGCCACACTAGGTTGATGGTGCAAGGTTATATAGGTTTAGTTTACGATATAGAATATTGAAGGAGCGTTTATGTCTAACATTCGATCTTTTTCATTATTTCCAACATTATCAGATAACTTGCTTTCAAATAGGTTTGATCAAATAGACAGATTGTTTAGCCAATTAACAGGTAATCGGCCGTTAACTACAGAGCATCCTTATAATTTAAAACAAATAGACGATACGCACTATCAATTAACAGTGAGTGTGCCAGGTTATAAGGAAGATGACTTAACGGTGTCCATGAAAGGTGGGAAATTGTGCATACAAGGTGAGCAATCTACTGAATTAAACAATGACTCAGAAAAATGGATCCATAAAGGAATTACGCAAAACACGTTCTCCCTTGAGTTTAATTTAGGTAAAAATGTGAAAATTGAATCTGCTGAATTATCGGGTGGGTTATTAGCATTAGATATTGAATATGAAATTCCAGAGGAAGAAAAAACGCAAGTCATCGCGATTGAAAATAAAGATATAAAATCATAGTGTTACTAATTTTAGCCCGCCAGAAATGGCGGGTTTTTTATGTCTAAAATGAAGATGGAAATTGTGTTCTATTAGGCGCAATTTTTAATGGAATTACCCATGGGTTTGCGGGCAGGGTGTAAAATAAAATTGCAATTATGTTTTATGTGTGGCTTAATGTCGTCACTGGTTTGGAAGTACAGGCCTATTTATGCTAGTCAGTTTAAAGTTGTTCACCATTAAGCGTTATCTCAGATACCCCTTCATTGCGAATTCCTTCTAATTAATTCCATAAGTACCAATAAACAACCAAACGAACACATGCCTTATGGCAATTAAAAAAATTAAAGGAAATTCTATGTCTAATACAATGACTGGTTCAGTAAAATGGTTTAACGATGATAAAGGTTTTGGTTTTATTACTCCTGCAGATGGCAGCAAAGATGTGTTTGTTCACTTCTCTGCAATCCAGAGTGATAACTTTAAATCTTTAGCTGAAGGCCAACAAGTTTCATTTTCTATCGAAAATGGCGCAAAAGGCCCAGCAGCTGCAAACGTAATTGCACTGTAAAAATTAATAAAAATCTATTTAGGTTTAATTATTCACACTTTTGTAAAAGTGCGATAAAACCTTAGGCTTATTAATAGCCAATTAGAATATTATTTAAAACCTCGCACTGCGAGGTTTTGTTGTATATAAGGCTGACTAAATGTATTTATTATAAGCATTATTGTCATCGAACTAGGAATTATTTCATTAATGTATTGGCATTAGGGGTTTAAGTAAATCAGCTTGCAGGCTCCCTAAAAAGTGAACTGACGCCATAAAACTAGACAATAACTTAATCTGCCTTTAAGGACTGAACTCTGTATATGACAGGGCTCAGTCCGTTTAATTTTGTCTTAGTTTAATTATGGTTATAGGAAAATAGTTAATAAAAGAAGCCAGATCGGGTTAATTCACCAATTCCTGTGATAATAAACTGCACTCCCATACAAACTAATAAAAATCCCATTATTCTTGATATTGCATCGATGCCACTTGTTCCAAAAAATTTCATTATCATATTTGAGCTTTTCAAACAGGCCCAAAGAATAATAGAGAATAAGAAAAAAACTAATGGTGGAGCAACTAAAACAACCCAATGAGGGTATTCACTTTCATTTGTGATGACAGATGAGGCCATACTGATGATCATTGCAATTGTCCCTGGTCCCGCAGTACTTGGCATAGCTAAAGGAACGAAAGCAATACTAGAGGTGTTATCTAATATCTTTGCTTCATCATTATTTTTGTTGGCTTCAACAACGGGAAATAGCATTCTAAAGCCAATATAAGCGACAATAAAACCGCCTGCGATCCTTAACCCTGGAATACTAACACCAAACGTATTCATAATCGCTTGGCCTGAATACCATGAAACAAGCATAATAAAAAAAACATAAATCGGCGTTGTATTTATGGTTTTCTTACGAGCATCAATCGTCATTCCACCCGATAAGCCAAGAAATAATGCAACAGTTGTTAATGGGTTAGACAAGGGTAATAATACGGCGAGCCCAATACCAATTGCAGTTAATAATTCAAACATGCCAACTTCCTATGTAATTAGAGCAAGAAATTAAGAATTTTATGACTATATTTTAAGCTAATATCATCGTTTGATTTATCCTCTAAATTTATTGAGAAAAGAATCGAACTCTTATCTTTACCTATAGAAACACTATGAATAAGATGAAAAATTTTATTTTTGGCATCATGTGACTTAGCTAATTGGTAGAGACTAATTAAGGACAATAAAACATAAAGCTTATTAATGTGCTTAGGGTTAGAAATAGCACTAATATTCAATAGTATCGTATTTTTTAATTTATCTGAATTAAGGTCTTTAGATGTCATGCTACTAATTTTTTGCAACATAAAATTCATTTTACGTGACTCGATTTGCTGAGCACTACTCAGTGGAATGATATATAGCATCAATATCACAATGATAATGGAAAAAATAAGTGCAATTGAGGTGTTAGCAAAGTAAGAAAAATCAAAATCCATTGGATTAGTAAAATTAATGAGAAATATCATGGAAATACATACGACATGAGAGAGCAAAAAGGCGAGTTTACCTACGGATTTTAAAACACCAAGAATTAAAAATATTGGAGCCATGATCATTACAGCTTGAAAATAACTAGATGCTTGAATCAAAAAGTAAAACTTCAATATGTAGCTGATAATAATCACTAGAATGGCAACGACTAATATAATAAAGGCGAGTTTATTTGCATTGGGGATAGTCACGCCAAATGTAAATGAAATACTTACTAATACAGGGAGTATATAACCATATTCCCAACCTGTGTTTAGCCAAAATAATACGCTAATAACCAGACTGATCACTAACCTAAGTGTATTTAAAAAAGCATCTTTCCAATCAAAAAAATAATAGAAACTGCTGTCAGATAAATCATTCTCTTGCTTTTTAAAGTCTAAAAATTGTTTGTAGCTAGTGTATTTTAAAAAGTGCTTATCAACCATGCCCATGATAGAGAAAACGATAAGCATAGGTAACTGTTTCGCTTTATGCTTTGCTGTTTTAAACGATAAAAAATGGCTTTCATATTGACTTGTTTCATCATAACTAATGCTACTTTCTAATACATTTTTTAAGCTTGTATGAATTTTATCATTTCTTTGTTTGAACAGGTTTGATAATAACTGTTTTTTTTCTGTTTGTATTTTTTTATCAATTAATTTTGTTTGAGGTATATTCGACTGATTAGGCAGTAAGTAGGTTATAAAAGTGTACACGACAATCCCTATCATCACTTCCATTAACCGTTCTTGAGATAAGTTAAAAATTGTCATTGGTAATGGAAATACTGACGTACCGAAAGCAATGATTGCGGAGGTGTAACCCGATAACGAAAACAGATATGGCATCATATAACGCGAAATTAATGTCATAAAAAGACATATCGATAACCAAATAATGATTAATGCAGTAAAAATCCAATGATCGTTAATACTGATATTGGCAATGAGAGTAACAGCAATGACACCAATAACACTACCCGATAGCCTTGCAGCCATTTTAGCTAAGCTTAGCGATGGGTCTGGATAGCCAATAATAGCAACGGTCATCATCGACCAATATGGCTTATCAAAACCAAAATAAGAGGATAAAAACCAAGCAAGTAAAATAGCTAATGTATACTTGATTGCAAATAACCAGTTTAATTTCATTGCTTACTCTTCAATAAATACAGTGCAAGTTGTTCCTGGGATCAAAGATATATTTTGACTATTTTTCAGCGATATTTTGACTGGTACACGTTGCGCTAGCCTAACCCAAGGGTAATTGGGCTGCACATTTTCTAATAGTTGGTTACCTGTTGATGAGTTATTATCATCAATTGCACGGCCGATACTTTGTACTTTTCCGCTTAATTCATTGTTATTGCTATATAGCTGTATTTTTGCATTGTCTCCTATAACCACATTTGTCATTTTAGTTTCTTCCAAATAGGCGATAACATAGTAGGAGTCTTTATCTACAATTGCGAATAAAGGCGAGCCAGCATTAATATAATTACCCGTTCTAAGGTTTAAGTTCGTGATAAAGCCATTTACGGGGGAGGTTATTTGCGTTCTTGAAAGATCAAGTTTTGCTTTGTTTATCTTTACTTTTGCCAATTCTATTTTTTGGGTCAGACTCGCTAGCCGAGACTGAGCATCTTCAAGCTCTTCTTTTGAAATGGCGACTTGGTTTAGTTTTGTACGCCTAGCGAGTTGGTTTTTTGCAAAGTTATGTTGAATAACCAGTTCGTTGAGTTCGAGTTCAGATTGGCGAACTTTAATTTCGTAATCTGTCGGGTCTATAATTAATAACAAATCACCTTTTTTAACTTCTTGGTTATCAATGATTAAAAGATTATCAATTTTACCTGAAACCTCAGCGGTCACTTGGTTGATCTCAGCTCTTATCCTGCCATCACGAGTCCACGGGCTTAGTGCATAATGGTTCCATAGTAAATAAATAGAGGAAATAATGATGAACAAAGAGAGAACGATGATTAAATATTTTCTGATATTCATTTTTACCAACTACGAATTAATAATGAAGTGTATGCATAAAATACATAAAAATAACATAGAGATATCAAATAGGTTCCCAGCATATTCATATTTGCTCATTAAATTTATATAAATAGTCCTAAAGATTAGCCATGAAAAGAACCCTAGAAAAAATACGAGTATGATCCCTGGTATAAAAACAGTTCCCCCTAAAATAAGATCTTTCATCGGTTATTCCACCATACAATGTATGTAATATTTTGTTGTACTGATATTTAGTAACTTGATATTCTTAATCTGAGACCTATTAAAATAACATGGGTTGTTATATCACTATATTATTCTAATGTGTAGTTGTATCGCATTAATAGTTAATTGATTGATATAACATACCATTAATTTATCTGGCGTTAGCGTTGTGGACTTAATGTGGAACATTAAACTTTTACATGCTATTGATAGCCATGTAATATACTATTTTTATAGGTTTTTTCCTTTATGAACAAGTTATTATCTATCTAAAACGTCGTTTTAACTACTTTTAAAATCAGGTAATTCAAATACTTTTTGAGTAACTAATATGGTTTTTATTATTTTAATGTGGTTTTTAATTGTTTTTGAATAACTACATCTTTATTTTTGTATGATGATTGAAACTGTATTATTAAAACAATAAACAGATTACAGTTGTCTTTATACAATTTATTTGGATTTAATGTTTTACCATTCTCATGTTGTGAGAGTGGGTATGCGAAATAATTAATAATAGACAAAAACCAACAGAGTTTCTTTTTTGAAAAAATCAAACAATTTTGAGTATGACAAGTTAAATGATATGTTGTTATTGAGGTTTTATCTAATTGAAATATAAGAGTATAGTTTCAATGGTAGATTGCATGAGATAAATCGAAAAATAATCTAGCTTTTCTAATTCATTATCTAAACTTAAAAGGCTTAAATGTAAATTGACACTTGGGTCTGGCCTCAAGCTAACAATAAGAATTAAGGGGAATAGAATGGATGAGCAATATGACGTGGTGATTATTGGCAGTGGTCACAATGGCCTCGTTGCTGGAGCAAAGCTTGCGCACAAAGGGCTTAAAGTTGTTGTATTAGAAAGTGAAGAGACAATAGGCGGGGCGGCTCGTACCGCTGAAATTACGCAGCCTGGTTTCCACCATGATTTGTATGCAACCAATATCGGGTTATTTTTAGGATCACCGTTTTACCAAGAATATCAAAGTGAACTGCATAAAAATGGTTTTGATATCGTGACCAGTGACCGCCCTTACTCCAATGTATTTCCAGATGGCGATGGGATAGGTGTTTACCAAGACCGAGCTAAAACCGATGCGATGTTTCGCAAATATTCTCCGCAAGATGCAGACAGCTTTTGGGCGTTACTCAGTTATTTTCAAAAAACCGTTGGGCATTTTGCACCATTAATGCAAATGGAGTTGCCATCTTTTAAAGCAGCTAAGCAGTTGTTTTCCATGGTTAGACATTTAGGCATGGGGGAATCGCTTAATTTGGCGCAATTAATTCTTAAATCCACACGGCAATTTTCAGAAGACTATTTTACGCATCCAAAAACTCGCGCATTATTTATTCCTTGGGCTTTTCACCTTGATTATGGGCCTGATGTAACAGGTGGAGCAACATTTTCATTTTTAGAAAGCTTAAGTGACCATCTTAATGGACTCTCCATTAGCCGTGGTGGCGTGGGAAATTTAATGCACAGTATTGCCAGAATTATTGAAAATCATGGCGGGAAAGTGCTGACTCAAAAAGAGGTCACTGAAATTATTATCGAAAATGGTAAAGCGATCGGGGTGAAAACCACATCGGGTCAAACTTTTGGTGCGAAAAAAGCGGTTATTGGTAATATTACACCAACACAAATCGTTAACTCGCTGATCAAAGAGCAGCACTTACCGAGCAATTATATTCAAAAAGCGAAGCGTTATCGTTATGGTGCGGGTACGATGATGTTGCACTTTGCATTGGATAAACCCCTTGAATGGAATGCAGGGGAAGATTTTTCTAACTTTGGTTATGTACATATTGGCCCGTATACAGACGATATTTCCGCAACCTTTGACCAAGCCCAAAGGGGGATTTTGCCCGATAGCCCAATGCTGGTGGTGGGGCAACAAAGTCGTAGTGACAGAACACGTGCACCAGAAGGAAAAGAAACTTTGTGGGTACAAGTCAGAGCACTGCCATTTGCACCGACGGCGGATTCCCGAAATGAAATTGCCATGGGGGAATGGGGCTCAATGAAGCAGCAATATGCCGAACGTGTGATTGATAAAATTGCGGATTATGCGCCGAATATCAAACAGAATATCCTTGATTATGCAGTGTTATCCCCAGCAGATCTCATGCGGCATAACCGTAACTTGGTGAATGGTGACAGTGTATCGGGCAGCCATCAACTCAGTCAAAACTATCTTTTTAGGCCTTTCCCTGGGCATTCACGATATAAAACGCCGATTAAAAACTTGTGGATGATCGGTGCTGCGACGTGGCCAGGTGCTGGGCTTAATGCCATTTCGGGCTATTTAGTGGCAGACCATATTTTAAAGTAACGCATTGAACTTCACTAAAATTATCGTGGGCCTGATTAGGTTCACGATAAAATTCCCTTTATAATAATGCTCACTAAGACGCGCGGGTGGAGCCCACGATGAACCGAAATGAATTGATCGCGTATATTCAAAATAATTATGGTGTTATCCCTGAGTACCCATGGGCAAGAGCCCCCACATTTGCGACCTTTAAACACGGCAATAACGGAAAATGGTTTGCGGTAATTATGGATATTGCTGCAAAAAAAGTAGTCGAAGGTGGAGGAGAGGAAAAAATTGATATTGTGAATATCAAGGTACCGCCCGAGTTAGTGGGCTCATTGCGGTTACAAAAAGGGATTTACCCCGCCTACCATATGAATAAAGAACATTGGGTGACCGTGAAGCTAGGGGCGGAGGTAAATGCTGCAGAGCTGATGTCCTTGGTGAATGAAAGCTACCGTCTGACCACCTAATTTATGGTTTATCAAACTTTACAGCATGTTAATAAAGTTGATTGAATGGCCTTTATTTGCTTCCAAAACAAAGTCATTAAAGGGTTTGCTTTGTTTTTTAACGTGCTCAATATCCCCAATAATGAGCGTATGAATGGCGTAATTTGTTAGTTTTTGCAGTAATTCCCCCGCATAGCCTGAGGAGAGTGTAAAAAACGCAGGGGCTAGCTGATCAACGGGTAATGCAATTGTTTTTATCCCTTCAGTCAATGATGCATCCATCACTAAATTAAGTAAGTCATTAATTTGCGTTGGTAGATTTTGAAAAATAAGAGTAGGGCTTTCGTTGATGGTCACAATTTGGTAATTCATGTGTTCTTCCTTAATTTAAGTCAAATGATACTATTTCTTAAGGTTATAACTGGTTTTTATTAAAAATGATCACAAAAAAGGCGATTTGTCACTAATAGCTGTTGTGCGCAGCAAATTAAATCGTAAGATCTCTAAACTTCCTTTATAGATAGAAAACTAGCATGCTTTCTCATTATATATCTCAAGCCCTAGTTGCTAAGAATTGCACATTAATTGTTAACCAACAACAGCAAGATAGTTTATCTGAAGTGTTTATTAAAACTCGCCAATGGCAATTTGCGGATGGGGTCGTACTTTTATGCACAGAGGAAATTGAAATAGCGGAATTTACCTGTGATAGTCAATGCCCTGAGCGCTGGATTATCTGGCAATTAGTCGAAGAGAATGGTCTGAAAATATTCCCAAAAAGAAAAGAGTTTTTTAATATTTGCCAACAAAACTTTTGGTTGAAAATGAAAACGCAGTGTCGGTTCTAAAAAAGAAGAATTCCATTGGTAACTATATTATTTTTATGGTTTTTTTCTTTCTCATAAACGAGAAATATCGAATAATCGCCAGCCCTAGTAAGATTTTATTTTTAGCCAAACTATTATTTATGTTAAGTCAATCTAATCTTTCCATTATTTAACTCTTAATTAGCATACAGATAAATCTGAATTTAACTAATAATGATGTGAATAGTTTCATATGAAATTATTTATTGAGTAGTTAGATAAGCTTACTTAATCAAAAAATGAATCTTATATTCATTTTTTATCATTTCGTTAACAATATTTACTTCATTTTCTTCGTTTAGCTATGTAAGCTTACTTAGTCGTTATTCTAATTAATTATTAATAAAATCATTATGTTATATATTGTTGTTATACGAATTTAAGGTACTATCAATCTTGTTTGAAATTCCCTTGGTTTTATTTATTCTTTTATGCCGCCTAAAAGCGGCTTTTTTTGTCACTTTTCAGCCAGCCACATTCCACTTTTCTTCATGGAAAAACCAAACACTATACCAATTAGTAATGATTGAATGGTGATCAGCCATGCCCCCTGTGCAGCAAAAATGGTGCAGGTACCGACAAAGGTTCCAGGGATGTATGACAACCACTGTTTTTTTGCTTGAATGCACATAAAAAAGGCCACAAATCCTGTGACGAAATAGCCGATAAAGCTCGGCAAGTTTTGCAAATAGCTACCGCTATGTAAGATAACTAATCCCCACACAACACCGCTGCTAACGGTTAGTGCGGTAATACCAAGGCCTTTGATGCCATCTTTCGGGTAGGCAAAGTAAGCCGTACAGCCCAGAAATCCTGCCCAGCCAATTAAGCCAAGTAAATCAGCGACCCATGCCCAAAGGCCCGAGAGAATTGCAGTAGTTAACGAAAGACAAAAAAGTAATTTCACAATAGCGACTTCAAATTAGGGTTAATCAATTTCAGAGAACCTTAGGCGGTTGCTTATGGTTACTCAGTGCAGCATTGTTATGCTTAATAAAAACAAATATCTTGTTGTCTCGATTCAGCTTTTGAGCTGATTAAATCAGAAACACGCATGTTTTTAATGAAGGTTTGCGTTAACATATTAATAAATCAAGATTATTTGGGTTATCAATAGAGATGAGAGCAAACAAAGGCAAGCATTGTATCCAGCTGATCCCCTGGTTGCAATTTGTATCTGCGGTTATTTCTCTGAATTCACAACCTAGATCAACTGCAATCGTTTACCTGTGTTTTCACAAAGAAAAAGTATGAAAGCGTCCCCATTAAGGCGTATTTGCAAATGGTATATTTACTTTGCATTGCTAATGCCCTTGAATATATTTTAAATAGAGGATGGCTAAGCCTGCGTAACCCTATTACACAGCGTAGGCGGCATCCTCTATTTTCTTTACCACTTTAACGTACTTTGAGACTTTGGTAGAAGAAAATACGTATTGTATTTACCCAGCTTACCAGCCGACAGCGGCACCGCATTAATTACTGGGTTATTTGCGTTATTTCACGCAATAGAACTACGTAGGTTTACATTTTGCCTAACTGGGTATTGCATCCCAGCGGCAAGTACTTTGCCGTCTTGATTACGGCCGATACCAACCCTGCACTGAATCGGCTGTTTAGGGAATAGGGGATATTACTCATTGTCGCGACAGAGGCAATGCCAGAGTTAGCTTGTTTGGTGGTTTTATTTATTTTCTGTTTTATTTGTTATCGTTTGAATATGTGTCATCGTCTGAATGACACCAGTATGCTATAGGCTTTTGGCTTAAATGATAAATCGCTTATACAAAGCTGTTTATTCGGGATATTGGCAGTGGGATAGTTTAACTCCAGTGTTATTTAAACAGGTGATGAGAAATTGTTAGCGATAGATAATTGTAAAATGATTAATTGCTTAAATGACACTTTTTGCATATTTTAGGTGAAGTTTGTTAAATAACATGGTATTTTTCTGCCAATCCGCATTGTACCTTGTTTTTACACGAAATTTTAAATTGCTTGGTCAAGCGAAGAAGCGAAAAAAGCATCAAGGTGCGAGCAAGGTTAAATCACAATGTCATTTTTTGCCTATTTTTGGCAAATGAAAAAGTTGATAATGTTTTCCATACTTATTTATTAGGCCATTCATTAGAAAAAGGCGTGCAAGCCTATCTCCTCTTAACGTGTTTAACGCGCGGTGTTGGGGTGCTTGCTTATGCAACTTTGTTCGTTTAGATAATTTGGCTGAGCAATAGATTCAATTATTAAGAATAAAGACTGAATTAATAGGATTTGAATTATGGCAGTAAGAGAAATTATTGAAATTCCCGATGAAAGACTGCGCATTAAATGCAGCCCTGTGACGGATTTCGCCGCGGTACAAACGTTAATCGATGATTTAATCGATACCATGTACAGCACTGATAATGGCATTGGCCTTGCTGCTACGCAAATTGCTGAAACCAAATCCATTATGGTGATTGACATTTCGGAAAACCGTGATGAACCGATGGTGTTTGTCAACCCTGAAATCGTCGAAAGCGAAGGGGAAACCAGTTACCAAGAAGGGTGCTTGTCAGTGCCTGAAATCTACGCGGATGTCGACCGTTTCTTACGTGTGAAAGTGAAAGCGTTTGATAGACACGGTAAAGAATTTGAGGTGGATAGCGATGAGTTTTTAGCCATCGTGATGCAACATGAAATCGACCACTTGCACGGTAAAGTGTTCCTCGACCACTTATCCACGTTAAAACGCAATATGCTGCTTAAAAAGCTGAAAAAACAGCAACGTTTAAAACAGCAGCAATAGTCATTGGAAGAGGCGTGTCAGGTTTGTTGGCCTGACACACAAATTTTATTCCCTAGGGCGAATAACCAACGGGGCGTCAGTCTCATCGAATTGCCCATAGCTGTTATTGAGCACCCGTTTTTGGTCTAATTGCTTAATTTCTTTGCTTAAAAAGTTTAAATGCTGTTGTAAATATTCTTTAGTCACACGTTCATTTTCAATAATTTTATGCAATAACTGAATAAATTCCTCAGTGATTGGCTGCTGTTCTTCGAACGCTTGCGTTAACGCGGTGAGGTTTTCCACCGCCAGGACGTACTCCGTTTCGCGGGAGACCAGTGTCTCCCATTCCCCAGATTGCGCTAAGGCAACTAAATTTTCACTTAATACTAAGACATTACGGTATATTTCTTGTAAATCGATAGGATTTTTATTGTCCACCTGATTATCTTTCATCCACATTTGCACCGATTTGTTGCCATGCAGAGGCGATATCGGAGAGTAACTGGTAAACTTCTTGGACATAAGCCACGTTGTTTTCGAGGTTGGCACGGAGTAGCTGCATTGTCATATACTCATACAAACTTGCTAAATTTTCCGCAAGTTCGCCGCCAGCTTCATAATTTAACGACTGCTTTAACCCAGTGTCAATGATGTCGATAGCTTTTGAGATTTCTTTACCTTTTTCAGCCACCTTCCCTTGCTGCATAAAAATCTCCCCGCGTTTCAGGGCACTTAGCGCCCCTTTAAACAGGATTTGGATCAGCTGGTACGGGGTCGCATTGGTGATTTCACTCTCCAAATCGACTTGTTGGTAGGCTTGCTGTGCGTGTCGTTGATACATATTTTTTAACCTAAAAGTCGGCCTAATGAATTACTGGTGCTGTTGAGCGACGTCATCATTTTATCGAGGTTTTGGAATTGGCGACGGTACATATCCATGGTGTTTTCGATTTGCTTATTGGTCTGCTCAATACGTTTATCTAAACTTTTCTTTTTCTTTTGGATACCATCGGTGGCGTTATGTAGCGTGCCTTCTTTGCTATCTAAGGTGTCTTTTAAGTAGTTAAAGTTTTCGGTGCCAAACCCCGTTTCTTTTCCGTCCCCAGCAAAAAACACTTTGACGCTAGATGGGTTTTCTTTCAGGACTTTATCCAGCACTTTATTATCGATTTCTAAGGTGCCATCCAGTTTTTGCTTAATACCCATTTTGCCAAGTGTATCAATTTCACCGCTAGCTTGTGGGACGCGAACTTGCGTGCGCAGGGTACTTTGGATCATGCGTAAAGTAGAATCACCAATCAGTGGGCCATTGGTTTTATCCGGTGCCGTGCCTTTTTCTGTTGGTGTGTACTTAGTCAGTTCGCGAGCTAAATTTTGGAATTCATTATAGGCATCCACCCACGCTTTAATTTTGCCTTTAGCCGGTTCGATATCTTCAGAAACGATTAAATGGTCAGCTTTACCTTCTTCACTTTCTTTTTTCAGGGTGAGGGTTAAACCAGGGAAGAGATCTTTGGCTTCATTGGTTTGTGATTCCAACTCAAAACCGTCAATTTCCAGTAAAGCCGTTTGTGGGGCAACTTTCTGCACCATACCACTGTCTTTATCAGTATTTAAGGTAACGACACCCTTATCATCCATCACCGATTCAACATTGAGTATTTTAGCAAGTTCATCATCACCATCCACATTAATGCTAATACGGTTTTCTGTACCTTCTTTTTTGGACGTCACGACGAGGTGATATTCGTTATTTTTATCTTTAATGACGGAGGCAGTGACGCCTTTATCAGTTTTATTAATGGCATCTGCAATCTCGATTAAAGAGGTACTCTCTTTATCAAGTTTGATAACGATTTTGTCTTTAGATTCTTTTTGTGAAGGTTGAGTGATGGTAATGGTGCGTTCATCTGCATCACTGCCTAATAATTTTTTATTATCAGTTTGCCCTTGGCTGGCAATAGTTTGCGCTTTTGCCAACCGTGTAACTAACACATCATGCACACCTGCGACAGCTTTACCGTCCGTTTTTACATCAAAGGCTTTATATTCACCAGTGACTTTGGTGGTGCTGATATCGCCATATTTTTTTAAGTCTTCAGCGGCTTTTTTTAGTTTTTCTAAGGATGACTGCATTTTGCCAAAGGCACTAATTTGTGCGTCATAACTGGCTTTCTGGGTGGTTAATGGCTCTAAACGACGGCGCTCCATCGCTTCTAATTGGTCCATTTGTACATTTAAATCTAAGTTTGACCCGATACCGAGTGTGGATATTCCTGCCATGTTTTCTCCTACGCTATTCTCGTCATCCTTCAAGTTGCAGGGGTGTTGACTTCGCTCAGCTAGCGGAATCACATACTTGTGTATGCTCATCGGCCTATCTTCACTTGTCGCCTACCTGCAACCCGAATGATTTAGAGTCTATGCCTGTGTTATTAACTCTGAAATAGAGTCTATTTAGAGTCTTATCGGCAAAACGGAGCAAAATTTTAGACTATTCTGAAAAACAACGATGGCGGGAAGTAACGAGGTAAATCTAGGTATTTATCCTTATTAGGGGTAAATAACTCGAAAATTGATAAAAATAAAATAATTCCAAGCAAAATAATAAAGTAAAAAGCGGCTTCCCGTGCAGGTTTTGCCGTTATTGATGAAATTTTTATTCAAAAAGCCTAAAGGGGTTTTGGTTACAGCCGATAAACATATTGCTGACGAAAATCACTCAGTTAAGCGCATAGGCTTAACTTATTAATTTGAATAACAAGGACATTACCATGGCACAAGTTATTAACACTAACATTCTGTCTCTGACTACTCAGAACAATTTAAACCGTTCACAAGGCGTATTAGGTTCTGCAATTGAACGTTTATCTTCAGGTTCACGTATCAATAGCGCTAAAGACGATGCAGCAGGCCAAGCGATTGCTAACCGTTTTACTGCAAACGTTAAAGGTTTAACCCAAGCTTCTCGTAATGCCAATGACGGTATTTCTATCGCACAAACTGCGGAAGGCGCAGTTAACGAAATCAACGATAACTTACAACGTATTCGTGAACTGACTGTTCAAGCGAAAAACGGTACTAACTCATCAAGTGATATTGCTTCTATCCAAGCGGAAGTTAAAGATCGCATGGATGAAATAACTCGTATTTCTGACCAAACTCAGTTCAATGGAATCAATGTATTAGCATCAGAAAATAAAATGAGTTTTCAGGTTGGTGCAAATGATAAAGAAAGTATCGAATTAGATATGAAGAAAATCAACCTAGAAGAATTAGGTATTGATAAGTTTAAAGTTGGCAAGGGTGATATCTTATCTGATATGGATAAATTAGATGCAACCACTGGCGATGCTGACGAAAAGGCTGCTGCTGCTGCGCAAATCAAGGAACTAACAGGTAATGCAACATTTACTATAGTTGATGCTGGAGCAGACGTTACTTTCCATAAGGGTGAGAACGGTCAAATTTATGCCAAAAAAGATGATGCATACTATAAAGTAGCACAATCAGATTTCCAGGCTAATGGCACGACAGCGACAACGGCTGATTTTACCTTGAACGCTAAAGCTGAAGTAAAATTAGATCCTAAAACAGCAGAAGAAGCAAAGGCTGATTTTGATAAGCAATTATCTACTTTAGATGATGCGTTAACGACGGTAGACACTTACCGCTCTAAACTTGGTGCATTCCAAAACCGTATGCAGTCTACCATCAATAACCTGAACAACTCTGTTAACAACCTGAGCGCAGCACGTAGCCGTATTCAAGATGCTGACTTCGCAACAGAAGTTTCTAACATGAGCCGTGGTCAAATTCTGCAACAAGCAGGTACTGCTGTGTTAGCACAAGCTAACCAAGTTCCACAAGGTGTTCTGAGCCTGTTACGTTAATTCGTAATTGGTTAATGATACTGAAGGCCAGCATTGCTGGCCTTTTCTTTGCCTGTCATATTTTGCACTACAAGGGTGTTGCCGTCAGTCAGTCACCCGAATCACGTACTTATGTACGCTCATCGGGATAACCGCCTTCGTCGCCTAGCCGCAACACGAGTTATTTAGGGCTCGCTGTAGTATTTCAGTTAAACTCCGCATACGTTTTAGTGTTAATTTTGGCACAGGCGTAAATTAATATATTTGATAACAGAATAAAAATAATAATAACGAGAGGGGTGTTAACCAGAAAACCAGACTCATAAACATAGGGTAGGGCGATTCCGCCAAATATATCCCCTGTTAAAAATGCGGTTTGTATTAAACCAAAAATATGTTCGGCATTCCCTTTGCGGGCAATCTCCATCTCAACCAAATTAATTAATAGTGAGCAAACGGTTCTAAACATATACATGGCAATAACCGAGATGGCGAAAACAATCGGGGAGCTAAATTTTATCGACCAAAACATGCCATAGAGCATCAGCATGCATAAACCAGAAAAAACGAGTAATGAGATAGGTTTATCTTTGTCAGAAAAAATAAACATAAAAAGGTTCTTGAGTACTAACCCAGAAATAACGCCTAATGACATCACAAGGCCAACATTCGCATCTGAAAAATGCATGTTTTTTAAATACACAGGAATAATGGGAAAGATCAGTGCCCAACTGGCGCCACTGATAATAAATGCAATAAATAAAATTAAATCTGCTTTACTGAGAAAAGGAAAAAATGAAATGCCTTTTGGGGAACCTTTTTTCACTAATGGTTTCTCAGTTTTTGGTATTTTTAATGAAGGAATGGCTACTATGGCGATTAATACCATGACCCCGCTAATCAATAAGGCGGAACGATATGGAGTTTGATCGATAATTGATAAAATCGTCACTAGCCCTCCTGCAATAAAAGCCCCAAGGCTTTGTGCAACTGTGCTTAAATTATCGGTGTGTAGCAGGACTTTATTTTGTTCCTGTTTATCAATATTAAAAATTAGTGATTTTAGCGCAATAGCGATAATACTCGCACCCATCCCTGCCATCAAACCTGAAGTCACGGCGATAGCCATCCCTGTGGGATAGGCTCTAAGAACAAGGCCACACCCATACAGGAAAAAGCCCACAATTAAACCAGTCTTAGTACCAAATCGGGATAGCCCTTTGGCATAAAATAGTGAGCACGCCCCCGCAACCGCCATCATTACGTATGAAATTGAAAATAACTTCAATTGCGCCTTCTGTTCCCAATAGATGGGCTGCAATGTTTTGGATATCCACATTGGGAAAAGAAAGAAAAAATAAAAGAAATATATTTTGTATGCCATTTTTATTCTTAACGGTTTAAGTTAAAATTAAAAGTTAATTATTTCATAAAGGTCATACTTGATTTTTTAATTAAACTCATCTGCCGTTACATTGGTGAATGTAAAAATACATTATGTAAATTAAATCTGTCAAATAGTAATTTTTTACCTTGTTAGCCTGAATAATTTCAATGTTTAATTAATATTAAATAGATTTAAGAATTATATTTTTTATATAATCTATTAGTCCGATTATTTTCATTGTCATTACTTCCCATAGCAAATGCTATGTTTACCTTGGTTATGATGCATAGCGCCAAGCGCGCTTGTTGTTTACCAATAGTTTTATTTGTTTTAAGGGTGGCTAACTAAGCCTACAGTCAATGGCAAGGTCTAAAATCAAAATCTGCAATTTAATGACAAATCCACCTTTCAACAAAACAACTACTCCCACTTGTATTACCAGTAAAACCCCCTGAAAATTGTGTTAAAACAACCATTAACCTCGTGAATATTCAAATTTTACCTATTTAGGATAAGGGAAATAAAGCCACATTTAGTGCCTTACTCTACGGATTGAAATCAAAACCAACACAGATAATGGGTACCTTTTATAAAGCTTGAAGGGTGATTCAGGTTGTGAGTGATTTGTATACTGCCGAAGGTGTGATTAATAAAAATAGCCTATGGGAGCGTTATTACCCTCTAATACGCCATGAAGCCCTGAAACTGCAAGTTAGACTACCCGCCAGTGTTGATATCGACGACCTAATTCAAGCGGGGGGCATTGGTTTATTGCATGCATTGGAACGTTTCGATGTTACCCAAGGGGCATCGTTCGCCACCTATGCGGTGCAGCGTATTCGTGGCTCAATGCTTGATGAACTGCGCAGCCGTGACTGGGTACCGCGCAGCGTGCGCCGCCAAGCAAGGGAAATGACCAAGGCCATTGGCGCGCTGGAACAATCACTGGGGCGCAGCGCGACGGAGCCAGAAATCGCTAAAGCGCTGGATATTGACCTTGCAGAGTATCGCCAAGCACTGCTAGATACCAATAATAGCCAGCTATTTTCCTACGATGAGTGGCATGAAGTTCACGGGGAAAGCTGTGAGCCGCAAATGGATGAGAGCGACGGTGGTAACCCGCTAAGCTTGCTGATGGAGTCGAGCTTAAAGTCGCAAGTGATGGCGGCGATAGACCAGCTACCAGAGCGTGAAAAAATGGTGCTGACGTTGTACTACCAAGAGGAGCTGAACCTGAAGGAGATTGGTGCGGTGCTGGAGGTGGGGGAGTCGAGGGTGAGTCAGCTTCATAGTCAGGCTATTAAGCGCTTGCGCGGTAAGTTGCGATGATGCTCGTCATACTTCGCACCACAGCGTTGTTGGCTTCATGAGTTCACCCTAGTCACATACTTATGTATGCTCCTAGGGCTAAACTCACTCGCCGCCTAGCTGTAGCACGAATTATTTAGAGCATTTAC